>JALORJ010000022.1 GCA_025459035.1 Burkholderiales bacterium | reverse complement strand
GCGAACCATGGCTGAAGAGCATCAGCGCTACGTCGTCGGCATCGATCAGGGCACGACCGCCACCAAGGCCTTCCGCCTGTTCAACGACGGCGAGTTCGAACCGATCTGCGCCTTCGAGCACCAGCAGTTCCACCCGCAGCCGGGCTGGGTGGAGCACGACGCGGACGAACTGCTCGCCAACGTGCACCAGTGCCTCGACTACGCGCATCGCGTCGAGGGGCTCGGGCTGTGCAACCAGGGCGAGACCGTCGTCGCGTGGAACGCCGACACCGGCGAGCCGGTGTACCGCGCGATCGTCTGGCAGGACAGCCGCACGCAGGCCGATGTCGAACGGCTGAAGGCCGACGGCGCCGAGGCGCTGTCGCTCGAGCGGGCCGGGTTGCCGCTCGATCCGTACTTCTCGGCCTCGAAGCTCGCGTGGCTGCTGCGCGAAGTCCCGCAGGCGAAGGCGCTCGCGGCCCGCGGCCGACTACGGCTGGGCACGAGCGACAGCTTCTTCATCGACCGCCTGACCGGCACGTACGCGACCGACATCACCACCGCGTCGCGCACCGGCCTGATGAACCTCGCGACCGGGCAGTGGGACGCGGAGCTGTGCCGGCTGTTCGGCGTGCCGATCGAACTGCTCGCGCCGATCGTGCCGAACGTGCACGACTTCGGCGTCGTCGAGCGCGTGCACGCACCGCTCGGTGCGAGCGCCGTCGATCAGCAGGCGGCGCTGTTCGGCCATGGCTGCCACGCGCGCGGGCGACTCAAGATCACGTTCGGCACCGGTGCGTTCGCGCTCGCGGTGTCCGGCGACGCGCCGGTGCGCACCACCGGCGGACTGCTGCCGACCGTCGCTTGGCGCATCGGCCGCGACACGACCTACGCCGTCGACGGCGGCGTCTACAACGCGGCCTCGGCGTTGAACTGGGTGAAGTCGCTCGGACTGTTCCGCAGCACGCCGGAGCTGTCGCGCTTCGACGGCCCGAGCGCGCTCGAACGCGGGCTCGTGTTCGTGCCGGCGCTGTCGGGGCTCGCGTGTCCCTACTGGGATCGCAGCGCGGCCGGCGCGTGGATCGGCATCGGTCTGGACACGACGCGCGAGGACCTGGTGCGCGCCGCCCTCGAAGGCGTCGCGCTGCGCAGCGCCCAGGCTGTCGCGGCGCTCGATGCCGCCGTTCCGGTCACCGGCCCGGTGTCGGTCGACGGCGGGCTCGTGCTCAGTCGCTACTTCGTCGACTTCCTCGCGCGGGCGCTCGGCCGCGAGGTGATCGTGCCTTCGAGCCCCGACCTGACCGGCCTGGGCATCTGCCAGCTCGCCTTCGTCGGCGCCGGCATGGGCCCGGTCGCGACGCTGCCCGACGTCGCACCGCCGGACCGAGTGGTGACGCCAGAGGCACCGCTGTCGGCCGAGCAGCGCGCCCGGTTCGCCGACGGGGTCGAACGCGTCCGCGGCTGGCGCGCCTGACCGGTCGCCTGGCGCGGCGCATGCGCCGCTACCATCGACCCGTTCCCCCTGATCGCCGCTGCGAGGCTTCCGATGGCGCGCTATGCCCACACGGTCGGCACGACCACCTGGACCTTCCCCGACCTGAAGTCGCTGCTCGCGAAGGCCACGCCGTCGCGCTCGGGTGACCACCTCGCCGGCATCGCGGCGCGCAGCGCCGAGGAGCGCGTCGCCGCACAGATGACCCTCGCCGCGCTGCCGCTGAAGACCTTCCTGTCCGAAGCCGTGGTGCCGTACGAGACCGACGAGATCACGCGGATCATCGTCGACACCCACGACGCGGCGGCCTTCGCGCCCGTGGCGCATCTGACCGTCGGCGACCTGCGCAACTGGCTGCTCGCGTACGAGACCACGCCCGACGTGCTCGCCGCGCTCGCGCCCGGCCTGACGCCCGAGATGGTCGCCGCGGTCTCGAAGCTGATGCGCATCCAGGACATGGTGCTGGTGGCGCGCAAGGCGAAGGTGGTCTCGCGCTTTCGCGACACGATCGGCCTGCCGGGCCGGCTGTCGAACCGGCTGCAACCCAATCACCCGACCGACGACGTCAAGGGCATCGCCGCGAGCCTTCTGGACGGGCTGCTCTACGGCTGTGGTGACGCGGTGATCGGCATCAACCCCGCGACCGACAATCTCGCGCAGGTCACGATGCTGCTGAAGATGCTCGACGAGGTCATCTCGACCTACGCGATCCCGACGCAGTCGTGCATCCTGACCCACGTCACGACGACCATGGAAGCGATGCGCGCAGGCGCGCCGGTCGACCTGGTGTTCCAGTCGATCGGTGGCACCGAGGCGACCAACCGCAGCTTCGGCGTCACGGCCGCGCTGCTCGGCGAGGCGCACCAGATGGCGCTCGAACTGCGCCGCGGCACCGTCGGCACCGACTGCATGTACTTCGAGACCGGCCAGGGCAGCGCGCTGTCGGCCAACGCGCATCACGGCGTCGACCAGCAGACGGTCGAGGCGCGCGCCTACGGCCTCGCGCGGCGCTACTCGCCGCTGCTCGTGAACTCGGTGGTGGGCTTCATCGGGCCCGAGTACCTGAACGGGCGCGAGATCATCCGCGCCGGGGTCGAGGATCACTTCTGCGGCAAGCTGCTGGGCGTGCCGATGGGCATGGACATCTGCTACACGAATCACGCCGACGCCGACCAGGACGACATGGACACGCTGCTGACGCTGCTCGGCACAGCGGGTGTGAACTTCATCATGGGCGTGCCGGGCGCCGACGACATCATGCTGAACTACCAGAGCACGTCGTTCCACGACGCGCTGTACCTGCGCCAGGTCCTGGGGCTCGCGCCGGCGCCCGAGTTCGAGGCATGGCTGCGCGCGCACGGCATCTTCGCCGACGCCACGACGCTCCAGCCCGCCGACGCGAAGCACCCGCTGCTGACCCTCGCCGCCTGACAACCCGTGAAGCTCGTCGTCGCCCAGCTGCAGCACGAGACCAACACCTTCTCGCCGGTGCCGACGCCGTGGTCCGCGTTCGGTGGCCACGACGGGCCGTATCTCGGCCGCGCGGCGGCCGACGCGATGGCCGGCACGCGCCTGCCGATGAAGGCGATGCTCGACCTTGCCGCGACGGCCGGCGCGCACGTCGAGACCCCGTTCGCGGCGTGGGCCAATCCCAGCGGCCCGGTCGATCCCGACGCGTTCGAGCGCTTCTGCGACCTGCTGTGCGCGGCGGCGAGCGCCGGCTGCGACGCCGTGATGCTCGACCTGCACGGCGCGATGGTGGTCGGCGACGTGTTCGAGGACGGCGAGGGCGAGCTGCTGCGGCGGCTGCGCGCCGCGGTGCCGGGCGTACCGATCGGCGTGTCGCTGGACCTGCACGCGAACGTCACCGCGCAGATGGTCGAGCACGCGACCGTGATCGCCGGCTACAAGACCTATCCGCATGTCGACCAGTACGACGCCGGCCGGCTCGCGGGCTCCATCCTGTTGCGCGCGCTGCGCGGCGAGGTGCGCCCCGTCATGGCGTGGGGCAACCGCCCGCTGCTGGCGCAGACCCTCAAGCAGAACACCGGCGAGTCGCCGAACCGCGACTTCGTCGACGCGGCGCGCGAGGGCGAGCGTCGCGGCCTGCTCGCGGCCAGCAGCTTCGGCGGCTTCCAGCAGGCCGACATCCACGACGCGGGCATCAGCGTGGTCACGGTCGCCGACGGCGATGCGCCGTTCGCGCGCGCGGAGTGCGAACGCATCCTCGACGTCGCGTGGGCGCAGCGCGAGGACTTCGTGTACCGCGGCCGGCCGCTCGCCGATGCGCTCGCCGACGCGAAGCGTCAGGGCGACGCGACCGGCGGGCCGATCCTGCTGCTCGATCACGCCGACAACTGCGCGTCCGGCGCCAACCAGGACACGATGACCGTGCTGCGCGCGGCGCTGGCGGCGGGCCTGACGGGCATCGGCGTCGGACCGGTCCGGGACCCCGAGGCCGTGGCGGCGATGATCGCGGCGGGCGTCGGCGCCACCGTCACGCTGCCCGTCGGCGGCAAGATCGACATGCCGGCGATCGGTCGACGCGGCGAACCGCTGGTGCTGACCGGCGTGGTGCGTGCGATCACCGACGGCGAGTACACGGTGACCGGGCCGCAGTTCACCGGCATGCGCTGTTTCATGGGGCGCACCGCGGTGCTCGACACCGGTGCGGCGCAGGTCGTGGTGATCGAGCGCAACCAGGAGCCGTGGGACCTCGGGGTGTTCACGAGCGTCGGCATCGATCCGGCGCGCTGCCGCTATCTGCTGCTGAAGTCGCGGATGTACTTCCGTCCGGTGTTCCTGCCGATCGCGAAGGGCCACGTGTTCTGCGACGCGCCCGGCGTCGGCACGTCCGACTGGACCGCGTTCGAGTACCGGCGCCTGCGCCGTCCGATCTACCCCCTCGATCCGTTCCCGACGGACCATCGCTGACCTCTCTTCCGGTCGGCTGCGCGCGCGGCCGACCGCTCCGGAAACTCTCTGCATGAACCATCCCATCGAGTCCGCCGTCGCCGTGCAGGCGATCGATCACTGGATCGACGGTCGCCGCGTCCCCGGCACCGGCGATCGCACGAGCGACGTGTTCGATCCGTCGACGGGTCGCGTCACCGGTCGCGTCGCGCTCGCCACGACCGCCGAGGTCGACCACGCGGTGCGGCGCGCTGCGGCCGCGTTTCCGGCCTGGGCCGCGACGCCGGCGTCGAAGCGCGCGCGCGTGATGTTCCGCCTCAAGGAGCTGATGGAGCAGCACCAGGACGCACTGGCCGCGGCGATCACCGCCGAGCACGGCAAGGTGTTCACCGATGCGAAGGGCGAAGTGGCGCGTGGCCTCGAAGTGGTCGAGTTCGCGTGCGGCATCCCGCATCTGCTGAAGGGCGACTACAGCGAGCAGATCGGCGGCGGCATCGACTCGTGGTCGGTGCGCCAGCCGCTGGGCGTGTGCGCCGGCATCACGCCGTTCAACTTCCCGGTGATGGTGCCGCTGTGGATGGTCCCGGTCGCGCTCGCCTGCGGCAACGCGTTCGTGCTGAAGCCGTCCGAGCGCGACCCGACCCCGAGCCTGATGCTCGCGGACCTACTGCGTCAGGCCGGGCTGCCCGACGGCGTGCTGCAGGTCGTGCAGGGCGACAAGGTCGCCGTCGACGCGCTGCTCGCGCACCCGACGGTGCAGTCGGTCAGCTTCGTCGGCTCGACGCCGATCGCGCAGTACATCTACGAGACCGGCGCGGCGCACGGCAAGCGCGTGCAGGCGCTGGGGGGTGCGAAGAACCATCTCGTGGTCATGCCGGATGCCGATCTCGATCAGGCGGTCGACGCGCTCGTCGGCGCCGCGTACGGCTCGGCCGGCGAGCGCTGCATGGCGATCTCGGTGGCGGTCGCTGTCGGCGACGTCGCCGACGCGCTGGTCGAGCGCCTCGCGGTACGTGCGAAGGCGCTGCGGATCACGCAGGGCATGGACCTCGCGGCAGAAATGGGTCCGCTGGTCACGAAGACGCATCTGGACAAGGTCGCCGGCTACGTCGACCGCGGGGTGGCCGAAGGCGCGAAGCTGGTGGTCGACGGGCGCGGACTGAAGGTGCCGGGCCACGAGAACGGCTTCTTCATCGGCGGCTGCCTGTTCGACGACGTGCAGCCCGGCATGACCATCTACCGTGACGAGATCTTCGGTCCGGTGCTCGCGGTCACGCGCGTGCCCGACTTCGAGGCCGCGCTCGCGCTGGTGAACGGCCACGAGTTCGGCAACGGCACGTCGATCTTCACGCGCGACGGCGACAGCGCGCGCGAGTTCGCGATGCGTTGCCAGATCGGCATGGTCGGCATCAACGTGCCGATCCCGGTGCCGATGGCGTTCCACAGCTTCGGCGGCTGGAAGCGCTCGCTGTTCGGCGACCACCACATGTACGGCCCCGAGGGCGTGCGCTTCTTCACGCGGCTGAAGACCATCACGGCGCGCTGGCCGACCGGCATCCGCGCCGGCGCCGAGTTCACGATGCCGGTGATGAAGTGACCCGTCCCCGACGCCCCGCCCGCGCGCGGCCGGGGCCGACCGGCGCCTGACCCGATCGGTCGCGCATGGCCGCGATCCGCGACATCGCGCACCTGCGCCGGCTGATCGGCGACGCGTCTCCGCTGGTCGCGTCGAAGCTGCATTCGGCACTGACCCCGCAAGGCCTCGCGTTCCTCGCGCGTTGCCCGTTCGCGGTGCTGTCGACGACCGACGCGCGCGGTCAGTCGATGGCCTCGCCCAAGGGCGATGCACCCGGCTTCATCCACGCCGAGGACGCACGGACGCTGCTGATCCCGGAGCGACCCGGCAACCGGCTGGTGTTCTCGCTGCAGAACCTGCTCGCGAATCCGCGTGCGTCGCTGCTGTGCTTCGTGCCCGGGACCGGCGAGACCCTGCGCATCGAAGGTTGCGTGCAACTCGTCGACGACGCGGCGCTGAACGCCCGCTTCGCCGCCCGCGGCAAGCCGGCGCTGCTGGTGATGCAGTTCGCGATCGAGGTCTGCTACTTCCACTGCGCGAAGTCGCTGCTGCGCGCCGGGCTGTGGCAACCGGACGCGTGGTCCGAGGCGATGCGCGTGTCGTTCGGGCAGGAGATCGCCGCGCGCGGAGGCATCGCACCCGACGCGGTCAGCGGATTCGACGAGGCCATCGCGGGGCGCTACCGGACGGATCTCTGAGCTTCTCGGCGAGCGCGACCGCCGCTCGCCGCCGGACCGACCGCGACCGCGGCACGGGCGCCACCCCGCTTCACACGAGCCCGTGACGCGCGAACACCTCGCGCCACGCGTCGCACTTGCGCGCGAACGACCAGGTCGCGTTGGCCGGACTGGTCGACGGCAGGCGGTACACCGCGACACCGAGCGCCGCGGTGATGCCGCGCGACCGCGCGCTCTCGCCGCCGTTGTGGGCCACGGCCTCGAGCCCCGGTGCCAGCGCGCGCAAGCGCGCGAGATCGTTCGGCACCGCGTCGCGGATCGCGCGATCGAGACTGCCATCGCGTCGACACGCGGCGTACACGTCCCACAGACCGACGCGGCGCCGCGCAAGCGCATCGAGGCGCGCGGGATAGTCGAGCGCGACCAGATCTTCGCCCCACACGGCCGACAGAATCGGCCAGAAGTGGTTGCGCGGATGGCCGTAGTACTGCTGCGCCGCGAGCGACGCCTCGCCGGGAAAGCTGCCGAGGACGACGAGGCGCGTGTCGCGGGCGACGACGGGTGGCAGGCCGGTCAGCGGCGGGGTCGTGGCGCAGCCACGGTCGGAAAGCGTCGACTGCGGCACGGCACTACAGCGCCCAGCGCACGTTCGCGTACAGCGTCCGTGTCGGCATCGGATAGAACGTGTTGCTGAACGCGAGCGGCGAGTACACCGTGTCGAAGAGGTTCAGCACGCCGGCGGTGAACTGGGCGCGTCCCGCCGTGTAGCGCATCGCGGCATCGCACACGGTGTACGGGTCGAGGCGCGGGTACGGCGAGGCCGGGCTGTCGTTGCCGTCGCCGCGGCTGCCGGCGTGACGCACCGACACGGTCAGGCGCACCGATTCGCGCGGGGTCCACTCGGCCGACGCGTTGGCTGTCACGCGCGGCACGAGCGGGATGTCGCCCGGCAGCCCGTCGAAGCGCGGCTGCACGTAGCCTGCGTTGGCACGCAGCACGAGCGTGCCGGTGGCGCGCCAGCGCACTTCGGTCTCGCCACCGGTACGCTGCGTCGGGCGCTCGAAGTTGCGGTTCACCGAGACACCGGTGACCGCGTCGCGGCCGAAGAAGATCTCGTCGTCGATCGCGATGCGAAACAGCGTGACCGACGCATCGACGTCGTCGCGCACCGTGGTCCGCACGCCGGCCTCGAGCGTCTGTCCGGTCTGCGGGCGCAGGTTCGTCGCGGCGAGCGCGAGCTCGTCGACGTTCGGGTTGCGGAAGTGGCCGGCAGCGCTCGCGAAGGCCGACACGCGCGGCGTCGGCGTCCACGTGAGGCCGATCTCGCCGGCGGTGAAGCGGCTCGTGCCGCGCGTCGCGGCCTGGTCGCGGAAGCGGTTCACGCAGCCGGTCGGAATCACGACGATGCCGACGCCCGGCACGAACACGGTGTTCGACCCGGTGCAGTCACCGGCCAGCAACCGCTGCTCCGCGCTCTCGAACGCGAAGCGCTCGTGCCGCAGCCCGGTGGTGAGCGCGAGATCGGCGGGGAAGCGCAGCACCGCAGTCATGTAGGCCGCATCGGAATCGGCCGCGCCCGGCCGTCGCGTCGAGCTGCCGACGACGCTGCTGCCGTTCTCCGCGCGGACGTAGTCGGCACGCTGCGCCTCGACGCCGATCGCGAGCGAGTGCGTGTGGCCAAGGACCTCGACATCCCGCGTCCAGCGCGCCGACACCTCGCGGCGCTGCGACGTGATCTTCGCGGCCTGGTCGGCGATCGACAGCAGCGGCGTGAAGCCGATCACGTACGGGTTCTCGCGCTCGCGCAAGCCCGCCTGCAGCTGCAGTTGACCGAAGCGCGCGAGATCGGCGTTCGCCACCAGCGAGGCGCGCTGGTCGTCGATCTCGCCCTGGTCGTTGGGTG
Organism: Burkholderiales bacterium; assembly: GCA_025459035.1. Lineage (GTDB taxonomy): Bacteria > Pseudomonadota > Gammaproteobacteria > Burkholderiales. The sequence continues at coordinate 6,232 of JALORJ010000022.1, read as the reverse complement.
CGTTGCTCGCGCGGCGCTGCGCATCGGTCCCCGCGAACGCCGCTGCACTGACGGGCCCCGGCAGGCCGGCCCGCTCGCGGTGCACCGCCACGCGCAAGGTCACGTCGAGCCAGTCGAGCGCCCCCTGCGGCGACAGCGTGAGTTCCCCGGCGGCATTGGTCGCGGTGACGTCGCCGTTGACGCGGAAGCCGTCGGTCTCGAACTGGTTCACGGTCACGCGGCCGCTCAGCGGTCCGGCGCCGCCGCCGACACCGATGCGCGTCTCGGTGGTCGCGAACGACGCCACGCCGGTGCGCACATCGAGCTGCGGCGTACCGACGCGCCCGCGCTTCGTGAAGATCTGGATCACGCCGGCGACCGCGCCATTGCCCCAGCGCACGCTGCCACCGCCGCGCACGACCTCGATGCGCTCGATCTGCGCGAGCGGGATCGCGGCGAGGTCGGCACCGGACAGGTCGGGCTCGTTGATGCGCACGCCGTCGACGACGATCTGCACGTTGCTCGACGCGGTCGCGCCCATGCCACGCAGGTCGATCGTCGCGTCGCGATCGGTGCCGAAGAAGCTCTGCAGGTGAAGGTTGGCCTCCTGCCCGAGCAAGGTGCCGAGCGAGGTCGCCGAACTGCGCGCGATGTCCTGCGCGGTGATCACCGTCACGCCGTGCGGCGCGGTGCGCAGTGTGCCGTCCGGCGTGGTCGCCGTGACGACGACCTCGGCGGTACGCGCGAGGCGGGCGTCGGGGTCGTCGGCCGGTGCCGGCGACTGCGCTGCGACGTCGGTCACGGCCAGCCAGGCAGCTGCCGTCACGCACCCCACCACGCATGCCGGTACGCGGCGGTGCCTCGTCATCGCGCGGGTCAATACGGTCCGGCCGTGCCGGGCAGGGCGGACGGGATCCGCAGCAGGCGACCCCGGTCCGCCGGCATGCCGTCGCGTCAGCGCGCGGTCGCGTCGTGGCGCCGACGTGCGGCCGCCACGCCGACGCCTGCGAGCCCCGCCAGCATCAGCGCCCAGGTCCCCGGCTCGGGCACGACCTTCAGGTTGTCCATCGCGAAGTACGCCGGCGTGTTGATGCCGAAGGGCCCCATGTCGGACGAACGCAGCGAGAAGGTGAGCGCCGCGACCGGGCCGAGCGACGACAGGTCCACCCACGTCCAGTCGTCGACGATGGTGTCGACGCTGCCGCGGAAGTCCGCGAGATCGAAGGTCACCGTGCCGGTCAGCGCGCCGGCCGCGTCGCGCCCTTCGATGTCGAGCGACAGGAAGTCCGGATCGGTCCCGCTCGCGCCGCCGAACTTCTTCGCGAAGCCGTCACCGTCGCGCATCGACAACGCCGCGTACGTGGTGTTGGTGAACCACGCCCCCGCGACGATGCTCGGCGCCTGGAGCACGACGCGCGGCGCGCCGAAGTACGCGACCGCGTAGTTGGCAGAGCCGTCCACGCCGCCGCCCGCGATCGCGGCGTACTGGTTCTCGTAGCCCGGCGTCGTCGTGTCGACGACGTTCGACACGGTCCAGCCCGACCAGCAGCAGCCTGGAAAACCGAAGTCCGCGTAGTCGTGGTTGAAGGTGGCGCCGCCGCTGGTCAGGCTCACCGACGCGGCCGGGAACAGGAACGTGTCGGCGCCCGGCAGCGGGATGTCGTCGAAGGTGGACACGGCTGCGAAGGCCGGTGCGGTGATCGCGAGCAGCGTGGCGGCGACCAGGGGGATACGGAAAGCGCGCATCGAGGGATCTCCTGGATTCGGTAGATAGGTCAGGCGCGCCGGTTGCGCGCGCGTCGCCGCGCGGCAGAGGCGCCGAGCAGACCGAGGCCGGCAAGCGCGACGGCGAAGGTGGACGGTTCGGGCACGACCGGTGTCGTGGTGGCCACGAAGTGCATGACGCCCACCGCGTCGAGATCGAAGCCGCCGCTGCCGACGCTCGGGAACGGGTCGTAGATCCGATTCGGACCGCCGAGCGCGACAGGCCAGTTGTCGCGCTGCGAGCCGTCGCCGGTGATGTCGACGAGGCGCACATGCGTGATCTTCGTCACGTCGACGTTCGCGGCCGGCAGCAGGTCGGACAGGTCGAACGGCGTGCCGAAGCCCTGCCGATACTTGCCGGCCAGACCGCTGACGTTCGTCGGATCGACCACCCCGAACCCCGACACCGGCGCGGCCGTCAGCGAAATGCCGGCGAAGCGTGCGAAGTCGATCCCGTTCGACGACACCTCGACGAACGCGAGTTCGAGAAACCCGTCGCTGAAGCTGTTCTCGAAGATCGCGAAGTCGAAGCCCGCGCCGTTCGTGATCGGCCGGTCGAAGGTGAGCGTGATGCGCCCTGCATCGCCCAGCGACACGATGTCGAAGGAGTCGCCGACGGCCGGTCCGAGCGCCTTCGCGGGCGTGCGGAAACCGGCATCCACGTTCGGGCCGGGCACGTAGTCGAGGAAACCCGATGCCCAGCCGACGATCGACGGGCTGTCCTTCGGGACGGCGGTGGAGCCGGGCTGACCGGCGGCGGGCGCGAAGGGCCCGGCGTGTGCGACCGAGGCGACAAGCCCCAGCGCGGACGACAACAGCATGGAAGACAGCAACGTGCGTCGCATGGCGCGCTCCCGTGTGCACCGGAAACCATCCCGTTCCGGCGTCGGACTGGACGCCTCGGGACCGCGCTGCACGGAAGAGGTCGGGGCCTGCCGCGACGCATCGCGTCACGCATCTGCCCGCTGCCCTCGTCGCCCACCGCGAACCCTCGGCACTCGTGTCACGGGCCGGTCTCCGGACTTGCGAGCGATTCCGGGTGTCCGGAATCCACGATCCGCCTTCCCATGCGCTCTGCGGCGCACAGTGGCCTGCTGGATCGCTTCGACTCGCCTACCGTTGCGGGGGCAGTGCCGGAATGGATGCGCGCAGGTCGAACACGCATTGCACCGGCTTCACGATTATCCCGAACGCATCGCTGCGTCCGGGCACCTGCGACCCCTCGAAACTAGGCGACCGACGCCGCGAGCGTCAAGGCGGGTTGACGGTCCCGTTCAGCGCATCGCGCTGCGCGACGGCGGCAGCGCCGCGACACCGCACGCGTCGACGACCCGATCGAGCCACGCCTGATCGACCTCGCCGGTGCGCCGCGCGCAGACCGTGCGGTCCGCGTTCAGCACCACCGTGTGCGGGATGGCACCCGCCGTGTCGCCCCACTCGCGCAGCGTCTCGCGCGCATCGGCGGGGCCGAGCAGCACCGGATACGCGAGCGGTGTGACCGCGAGCTGCGCCTCCGTCTCGGCGCGCGACTGCAACGCGACCCCGAAGACGCGCAACGCTGCGGTGGACTGCGCGAACCGCGACAGCAGCGGCAGCTCGCGGATACACGGCGGGCAGTCGCTGCGCCAGAAGTTGACCAGCGTCGGCTGCGGGGCAAGCGCGGACAGGATCACGGTGCGACCGCCGAGCGTCGAGAGCTCGAAGTCGAGCGTGGCATCGGCGCCGTACGCGCCGCCGGCGCCGCACGCGATGGCGACAGCGACCATCCACCGCAGCACCCGCCGCCGCGCGATGTCGTACAGCGCAGCGGCACCGCGCCGACCCGCCTGCTGCGACCGAGCCCGCCGCTCGGCACCGATGCATCGAACTGCTGTGTCCATCGCGACCTGCCGTCGAAGCCAGCCCCGACGCTAGTCGATCCCGCCTGCCGGGAGGTTGCAGCCCGCATCGCTCACCACGTCGCCTCCCACCACGCGGTCGCGCGGCGCGGCAGCCCCTGGAAGTAGAAGCCGCCCGAGGCCCACTCCCAGTGCGCGCGGTCGGTGAGGTTCTCGAGGCTCAGGCGCAGCGTGCCAAGGCGCTCGCCGAGCTCGCGACGCACGTTCAGATCGATCAGCGCGTAGCTCGCGATCCGCGCGTCGGACTCGAGCGCGACCTGCCGCGGCCCGATGCCGGTGACAGTCAGCGCGACGTGCCAGCCCGCCGCGAACGCGTCGTCGCGCTCGACCTGCAGCACGCTGCGCCAGCGCGGCACCAGCGACGGACGACGGCCGTCGAGCGCGCCGCCGGTCGTCTCGACCGCCTGCGCATCGCTGCCGAGCGCCAGCGCGTACACGGTCCACTTCGGCGCCGGCGTGCCGATCACCGTCACCTCGAGCCCACGCTGGCGCAGCCGGCCGTCGCGACGGAACACCGCCTGCCGGTCGAGATACTCGAGCCCGCGTTCGACCTCGAACAGCGCGACGGTCGCGCGCAGCGCCTCGCTCACGCCGAGCCGCATCCCGACTTCACGCTGCGTCGCGATCGCGGACGCGAGCGTGCGCCCGACATTGCCGGTGCCGGGAAACGCCACGCTGCCCAGCTCGAGCGCCTCGCCGGCCTGCACGTAGAACGCCGGCGTCGCGTCCGGTCCGCCACCCGGGTGCCACACCAGACCGCCGCCACGCAGCGGCGTCGCGATGCGCACGACGTCGGTGTCCGCGCCGGTCTGGCGGTAGTCGAGCTGACGCAGGTTGCCGGTGACGGTGAGCGACGCGAGCGCGCGCCACTGCGCGGTCGCGGACCACTCGTCGGCGACGGCCTGCGAGCCGGTGCGCACGACCGGGCCGCTGCGCGCCACCGGTGTCAGCACGGCCCGATCGCCGTAGCGCACCGGCCCGGTCGCTTCGGTCGCGTAGTCGCCGAAGTTGCGCGTGTGGCGCATGCGGGTGGCGCGCAGCCCGACCTCGATCGGGCGCTGCGCGAGCAGGCCCTGCCACGTCGCGCCGAGCTGGAACGTGTCGCTGCGTCGGCGCGACAGCGGATCGCGCACGAAGTCGAGCGCGAAGGCGCCAGCGCCCTGCGCCGCACCGACCGCCTCGTAGTCGTCGAAGCGGTTGTCCGCGGTCAGCCACGCCGCCTCGACGGTCCACGCCTCGCCGGTCCAGCGCGCGCGCAGCCGGTCGAGCGCGTCGCGCCAGGTGCCGCCGACGAAGCGCGCGCCGGTGAAGTCGCTGGCCGGCGGCGGTTGCAGGGCCACGTCGATGTCGGCGTTCAGCAGCGCGCGCACGCCGCGCTGGCGATACCACTCTCGGTCGCTCGACCACGACAGCTCGACCCCCGGCAGCGGCGACCAGTCGAGCGCGAGGCTGCCGAACGCGCGCGTCTCGCGCTCGACGCCGCGCCACGCGCGGGACCCGGCCTGCGACGACGCGTTCACACGCAGCCCCAGCCGCTCGCCGCTGCGCCCGGCGTCGACCGCCAGGTAGCCCAGGCCGCCGCTTGTGAGGAAGGCCGTCGCGGCGGTGGCGGCGACCGCGGGCTTGGTGCGGTGATCGACCGCGCCGCCCGGCAGCACGTAGCCGCGTGCCAGCGCCGGCAGTCCGGCGACCACGTCGAGGCCGGCGGTGTTCTCGCGACCGTCGCGCGCCAGCCGGAGCACCGGCAACCCGTCGTAGAGAAAGGTGCCGACCATCTGCGACGTGTCGATCTCGCGCACCGCGTCGATGCCGTATGGCGTGAACGCCTGGATGCCATCGGCGCGCACATTGCGCGGCACGGTCGGCTCGTCGGTCAGGGACCGCTCGCGCCAGCGCCCGGGCTCGTCGGGTGCGGCGAGGTCGCGTGCATCGGTCTGCGCGCCCGCCATCGGCAGCCCCATCGTCCACAGCGCTGCACACACGGCCCCGACCGCGCGCCGTGTCGCGCGCCGCTGGCCGCGGTCGATCAACGTGCGGCGCTCGTCGACCGCGGCGAGGCGGGACTCCCCAGGGCCGGGGGGCCGACGTCGTGCGTCGGTTCGGCGCCCGGCCGGGCCGCCACGGGGTCGGATCGACGTCGTCCACCCGCGGTCGCCTGCCGGCGGCGCACCGTGCGCTTGTTCCACCACACCTCCACACCCGTCACCGACAGCGTCACCACCACCCCACCGACCAGCATCACGACGATCCGGTACCACGTGCCGAACACATGCCCCATGTGCAGCGCAGCGATCCACGACGTGACGCGGTCGCCGGCGGTGTCGACGCCGACGTGGCGCGCCTCGAGCAACGCACCCGTCTGCGCGTCGAAGCGCACCTTGCTGCTGCCGTGCCGCTCGTCCGGATCCTGATCGGTGACCGCGGAGTAGCTCCACGTACCGCGCCGCGCGTCGAAGCCGAGATACGCGCCCTCGAGCACCTTGAAGCCGTGTGTCGCCGCGGCCTCGGCCATCAGCGCCTCCCCGCGCGCCAGCGCCTGGCTCCACGTGAACGCGTTCGGCGCGACCGCGACCGACACACCGGCGGCGGGC
>JALORJ010000274.1 GCA_025459035.1 Burkholderiales bacterium | reverse complement strand
AGCGCCTGGGCACGCGCGCTGGGAATCGAGACCTTCGTCGGCACTTCGGGCCGCGTGTTTCCGTCGGACCTCAAGGCCGCACCGCTGCTGCGGGCGTGGCTGCACCGGCTGCGCGCGGGCGGCGTGCGCCTGCATGCGCGCCATCGCTGGACCGGGTTCGGGGCGCCGCGCGGTTCGCCCGACGGCGCGATCGCGCTGCGCTTCGCCACGCCCGACGGCCCGCGCGAAGGGTCCGCCGCGCGCGTCGTGCTGGCGCTGGGTGGCGCCAGCTGGGCGCGGCTCGGCTCCGACGGCGCCTGGGTGGCACCGCTGCGCGCGGCAGGCGTCGACGTGGCCGCGTTGCAGCCGGCCAACTGCGGCTTCGTCGTCGCGTCGCCGCGCGCCGATGCGCCCGACGGCAGCGGCTGGAGTGCACCGCTGCGGACCCGCTTCGCCGGACAACCGCTGAAGAACGTCGCGTTCCTGCCCGCAACCTCCGGCGCGCAGGCCGGCGTCGGTGAATGCGTGCTCACCGAGGACGGCCTCGAAGGCAGCCTCGTCTATGCCTGGTCCGGGGCGTGGCGCGACGCGCTTGCCACCGGACCGCTGACCGTGCATCTGGACCTGCTGCCCGCGCGCGACCCCGCGCGCGTGCTGCGCGAGGTGACGCATCCGCGTGGCGCGCGGTCGTGGGCGTCGCTGCTCGCGTCGCGACTGGGCCTGGATCCGCTGCGCACCGCGCTGCTGCGCGAGTGCGCACCCGCAGCCGCGTTCGACGATCCCCCCGCGCTCGCCGCACTGTTGAAGGCGCTGCCGATTCCGCTGCGCGCGCCGCGCCCGATCGATCGCGCGATCAGCAGCGCCGGCGGCGTGCGCTTCGACGCGATCGATGCGAGCGGCGCGATCCACGGACTGCCCGGTGTCTGGTGCGCCGGCGAGATGGTCGACTGGGAAGCGCCCACGGGTGGGTACCTGCTCACCGCCTGCCTCGCGAGTGGCGTCGTCGCCGGGCGTGCGGTCGCCGCATCGCTCGGGGGTGCCGACCGCGCGGCCTGACCCGCGGGCACGGCGACGCGGCCGCCGCCATCCCACCGTCGGCCCCGCCGTCGAACGTTCCGCGCGACGTCGCATCGAACCCGCGCGACATCCGTCGCCTCCCTTCCGCCTGTCCTGACCGGTCGCCCCTGATGCGTCTTGCCCTCGCCCTGCTTCTGCCGCTGCTGCTGGTCGGCCCCACCCCTCACGCATGGGGCGCCACGCCGGCATCCCGCGCCGCGTCCGACACGCCCGTCTGCGTCTTGCCGGGGCAGTGGGCGCGGCCTGCAGCGGCCGGAACCGCCGTCCCGCTCGACGCCATCCGCACCGTTGCCGACGCGGCCAGACGGCGCGTCGTGCTGCTGGGCGAGAGCCACGACGTCGCCGAACACCATCGCTGGCAGCTGCACATGCTGGCCGCGCTGCACGCGCAGCAGCCCGATCTGGTGCTCGCACTCGAGATGTTCCCGCGCAGCAGCCAGCCGGTGCTCGATCGCTGGGTCGCCGGCACGCTGTCCGAACGCGCGTTCCTCGACGCGGTCCGCTGGGACGCCGTGTGGGGCTACGACGCGCGGCTCTACCTGCCGCTGTTCCACTTCGCGCGCATGCACCGCCTGCCGATGGTCGCCGTCAACGTCGAGCCCGGACTCACGCGCGAGGTCGGCGAACGTGGCTTCGCCGGCGTGCCCGAGTCGCGCCGCGAAGGCCTGACCGCCCCTGCCGCGCCGCTGCCCGAGTACACGGCGTACCTGCGCGACAGCTTCGGGATGCACGCCACGCCCGAGTCGACCGGCGGCCCCGGCGACGCCGCCGATGCGGACGCGCGCTTCCGTCGCTTCGTCGAAGCGCAGCAGATCTGGGATCGCGCGATGGCGCAGGGCATCGCGGGTGCGGTGCGCGCCCGTCCCGGCGCACTCGTCGTCGCGCTGATCGGCGCCGGGCACCTGTTCAACGGCTGGGGCGTTCCGCACCAGCTGCGCGATCTGGGCATCGCCGACCCGCTGGCGCTGCTGCCGTGGGAGCCGGGCACCGACTGCGCGCGCCTGCGCCCGGGCTACGCCGATGCCGTCTTCGGCCTGCAGGTGCGTGAAGAACGCGATGCCGCGCCGCAGCGGCTGGGCGTGCGCATCGATCTGCAGGGCGAGGCCGTGACGATCGCCGACGTCGAGCGCGGCAGCCTGGGCGAGCGCGTCGGGCTGAAGGCACGTGACGTGGTGGTCGAGGTCGCCGGCGTGGCCCCGCGCGAGGCGGCGGATCTGGTCGCGGCGGTGCGCCGTCAGCCGCCGGGCACGTGGCTGCCGCTGAAGGTCCGACGCGCGGGCAAGGTCGTCGAACTGGTCGCGCGCTTCCCGGCGGGCGCGCCCGCACCGTGACCGCACGCGGGCCGGCCGCCGCGGCCGCCCGGCGGCGGTGGCTGCGCGCGGCGATCGGCGCGGCCGCCACGGCCGGCGTCGCGCCCTGGCGCGCGGCGAGCGCTGCGGTCACCGAGCGATCCGGTGCGGCCACCCCGGCGCACCTCGACCTGCGCGTGCAGCTCGACCCGGCCCGGCGTGCGTTCGTCGCAAGCGGCACCGTCCAGCTGTCCGCGGGGCCGGCGACGCGACTCGCGTTCGGTCCGCAGTTCGACGTGACCGACCTGCGCGACGCGACCACCGGCACCACGCTCGCGACGCTGCCGGCCGTCGCCGGCGCGCCCGCGTGGCGCGTGCCCGCCGCAACGCGCCCCCGCACGCTGCGCATCGCGTGGCACGCGACGCTCGATGCGCTGCCGGACACCGACGACCATCGCGCGACGCTCGCCGCCGATCGCGCGCACGCCGACCTGCGCGGCAGCTTCGTGCCGGCCGCAAGCCGCTGGCTGCCCGACATCGACGGCGTCGCGTTCTTCACGCATCGCATCGCCGTCGACCTGCCCGACGGACAGAAAGGTCTGGTGCCGGGCGACCTGGTCGACGAGACCGCGCGCGACGGCCGCTGGCGTGCCCGCTTCGCGCTCGACGTGCCGGTGCCGCAGCTCGATCTGATGGCCGGCCCGTACCGCGTCGACACGCACACGGTGGTGTCGGCCGACGGTGCACGGCGCGTGACCCTGCGCACGTGGTTCACGCGGGAGCTCGCGCTGCTCGCGCCGGGCTATCTCGAAGACGCCGCGCGCCAGCTCGAGGCGTACGACCGCAGCATCGGCCCGTACCCGTACGGCAGCTTCTCGATCGTGTCGAGCCCGACGCCGACCGGCTTCGGCATGCCGACCCTCACATATCTCGGCGAAGGCGTGCTGCAGCTGCCGTTCATCCGCACCACGTCGCTGCCGCACGAGATCCTGCACAACTGGTGGGGCAACGGCGTGTTCGTCGACGCCGCCCGCGGCAACTGGTGCGAGGGGTTGACGACGTTCGGGGCGGACCTCGCGATGCGCGAGCGCGAGTCGCCGGCGGCCGCCGAGGCGCTGCGCACCGGCTGGCTGCGCGACCTGTCGGCGATCGAGCCCGGCGCCGACTTCGCGCTGACCCGCTTCACCTCGCGCACGCACGGCGCCTCGCAGATCGTCGGCTACCACCGCCCGGCGATGCTGTTCTCGATGCTGCGCGACGCGCTCGGCGCCGACACCTTCGACGCCGGCCTGCGCCGCTTCTACGCGACGCACCGCGGACGCATGGCCACGTGGGACGACCTGCGCCGCGCGCTCGAAGCCGCCGCCGGGCGCGCACTCGGCGACCGCTGGACTCCGTGGATCGAGCGCACCGGCCTGCCGTCACCGCGCCTCGCGACCGCGCGCGCACTGCGCGCGGCCGACGGCACCCACGCGCTCGAAGTGGCGATCACGCACGCCGGCGACGCGTTCGCGCTCGACCTGCCGCTGCGCGTTCGCACCGACGGTCCCGACGTCGACGCGCGCATCGCGCTGCCGGCCGCGCGCATCGGCACGACGACGCGCCACACGCTGATCGTCGGCGCCGCGGCGCCGCGCGCGGTGCTGCTCGATCCGCAGTTTCGCGTGCTGCGACGCCTGGCGCCCGGCGAGGCGCCGCCGATCCTGCGGCTCGCGATGGTCCATCCGCGCCCGGCGCTGCGCGTGGTCGGCGCCGATGCGGCGTTCGCGACCGCAG
>JALORJ010000273.1 GCA_025459035.1 Burkholderiales bacterium | reverse complement strand
TCCGTCGTGCGCGTGGCTGTCTGGAAACGCGCGCCATCGGTCGCGGGTGTGGGCCTTGACGAGAGGTTCACGACATTCGGGGGCAGCCGGTGCGCGTTCGCGCGCCCGGCGGCCGGTTTCCCCGGAAACACACAAGCGGTTCGCAGCGAAGCTGTCCCAGGAGACCTGAAATGCACAAGTTGTCCATCGCCGCGGCACTCGCGGCAGTCGCGGGCGCTGCACATGCGGCACCTCCGATCGACTTCAGCAGCATCCCGCCGGGAACCAACAACACAGCGCTGAACGCCACCGAGACCCTTGGCGGCGTGACCGCGGACGGCCTCATCTACGGCGGCGGAACCGCGTTCAAGTCGGTGATCCTCTGGTTGCGCGACCAGAAGAACGATCACGGTCTGGGCGTGTGTTCCGAAGGCGCTGACGCCTGCAAGACAGGCGGCGGCGACGTCAACGAACTCTCGAACCAGAAGAACGACGAGGTCATCCGCCTCACGGCCGGACCGCTGAGCATCTGGACCGACGTGTGGGTGTCGTCGCTCGACGCGGGCGGTTCGAACGATCTCGAGCAGGGGCTGGTGTACTGGTCGAACAGCGCCACGCCGGATCTCTCGGTCCTCAAGCCGATCGAGATCGACATGGGCGACATCACCGGCGGCGGGGTCGAAGGCTCGATCTGGAAGCACCTGATCGCGAACGGCTTCGACGCGACCGCCGACTACATCTTCTTCCGCGCCGACCCGACCAATCTCGAGGGTGGCAAGGCGAACAACGACTATCTCGTCTGGGGCGTCGGCACCAAGCCGATTCCCGAACCCGGCACGTACGCGCTGATGGGCGTCGGGCTGGCACTCACCGCATTCGCATTCAGGAGGACCGCTCACCAGGGATAGTTCTGCAGCAGGGTTTGCAATTGGTGCTTCAAGGGCCTGGGACGCGGCACACGTCCTGACCCGAGAGAAGGGAAGCGAGGCCCGACTCTCGAACACTCTCCGAACGGGATCGGTCGCAAGACCGGTCCCGAATTTTTTGTGCACGCCGTCCATGCGTGTCGACACGCACGGTGACCGGTGCCCGGCCGCGTCACACTTGTGTCCCCGCCGACCCGAGGAAGCCGTCATGCGCGCCGTCCGTTCATGGACCGACCGTACCGCCACGCATGCACGTGTCGCGTTCGCGGCGATCGCCCTCGCCACTGCCACACCGGCGCTGGCCGACCCTGCCCCCACCGGCGCATGGGACTGCGACACCGACGCCGGTCGCGCGCGCCTCGAGTTCCGCAGCACGCGCACCCTGGTCTTCGACGGTGTCGACCGCGCCTACCGCATCCTCGGCGACGCGATCCAGGTGATCGAGGACGGGCTGCCGGCCAACTACACCTTCCGCCTGGCGGGCGACGCGCTCGACATCACGACCCCGGATGGCGACGCGCTCCGTTGTCGCAAGGCTGCGGTCTCCGACGCGACACCCGAGCGCCGCCCCGAGGACTCGGGCAAGCGCGGCGCGGAGCGCCAGTTCAACCATTTGCTGCAAGGCGCGCTGTGCGCGTGGGCCGGCAGTTCGAGCAGCACAGGCAGCACGTCACGCACGACGACCGCGCGGTTCGACGGTCGCGGCCGGTTCACCGTCACCGGCGACGCGTCGTTCGGTGGGCAGAACGGGCTCGGGTACGGCGGCGGCGAGGAAGGCGGCGGCACCTACGAGGTGACGTCACCGCAGGTTGGTGCGGCGATCCGCATTCGCTGGTCGACGGGCGAGGACGATGCGGCCGTCGTGTCGCACGTCGTGTCGGGACAGATTGCCGAGATCAGGTACGGCAAGACGCTGTTCGCCGCCGGCCTGTGCAACCGGTAGCGCGCGGTCGGCCGGGGCCTGCGGCGTCACGCGGCTTCGGCCAGCTCCGGCGGGTCTTCGAGACTGAGCGTGGTCTCGTCGTCCCAGTCGATCAGCTCGAGCCGGCCGTCGAGGTGCTCGACGATCGCGGTGCAGCTGTCCACCCAGTCCCCGCAGTTCACGTAGCGCACGCCGTCGACGTCCTTCAGCGCCGCGGCGTGGATGTGACCGCAGATCACGCCGTCGAAGCCGCGCTCGCGCACCGCGCGCACCACCGACGCCTCGAAGTCGAAGATGAAGCTCACGGCGCTCTTGACCTTGCGCTTGGCGTAGCCCGCGAGCGACCAGTAGCCGGGGATGCGCAGCGTGCGGCGCAACCACGACAGGTGCACGTTCACGCGCACGAGGAAGTTGTACGACACGTCGCCCAGCACCGCGACCCATCGGTGATAGCGCGTCACCTGGTCGAACTCGTCGCCGTGCAGCAGCAGATAGCGCCGACCGTCGGCAGCCGTGTGCTCCCACTCGCGCTCGACGCGGATGTCGCCGAACGACGTGCCGACGTACTCGCGCAGCGCCTCGTCGTGGTTGCCGGGCACGAAGATCACCTGCGTGCCGCGACGGGCGCGCTTGAGGACCTTCTGCACGAAGGTGTTCTGCGCCGACGTCCAGTGGATGCCGCGACTCATCGCCCAGAAGTCGACGATGTCGCCGATCAGGTAGAGGTGCTCGCTGTCGTGCTGACGCAGGAACGACAGCAGCCGCGTGGCCTGGCATGCCCGCGTGCCGAGGTGGATGTCGGACAGGAAGATCGAACGCACGCGCGGCATGGCCGTCAGCCCTGCCCGACCGGCGTCGGCATGCCGCGGCGCCGACTCGCGATGCGCGCCGCAGCGGCGACGCGCGGGGCAGGCAGGATGCTCGAGAGAGAAGCTCTTCGCATGTCCCGGGATCGTCGACATCGGGCGTGACATGGCGGTGACCGCCGTGTTGCGCGCAGATGAAGCTCGCCGGGTCGGCGCAGGAAGAAAGACGGAGCGCCGCGGGGCGCTCCGTCGAACGCCCGGTCCGCGCGCCGCGATGCGCGCGGGGAGCCGGGCGAGGGAGAGACCGAGAGTCAGTCGGTCGGCAGCGCCACCGCGTGCAGCCCGTCACGCGCCGCCGGCGCGGCCGACCGCAGCGCCGGCGACAACAGCGAACCGCGCGGGTCGCACACCGCCCGATCGAGCGCGCGCTCGTAGTGTTCGAACACGGCGACCAGCCGCTGCGTCGCGCGATACGGCCGCAGGCGGCGATCGGTACCCGCCGCCGCACGCGCGATCCAGCCTTCGACGCGCAGCTCGGTCAGCGCGCCGCGCACCGAGCGATTGCCCGCGTGCGCGTGCGCCGCGACGCACTTCAGCGTGAAGGGCTGATCGTGGTCGGGGCCCGCAAGCAGCCACACCGCGTAGAACACTTCGGCGCTCACGCGTCGGCGCAGCAACGGCACGTGCGTCCACTCCCAGGCACGCAACTCGGCGAGCCGTCGCACCAGTGCGTGCATCGGCGACGGTGTCGGCGCCGGCATCGGTGACGCATCGGGCGTCGGCGCCGCGTCACGCCGCGTGCGCACGGACCACCACGCGGACGGCGACAGCTCGGGGGCGCCGACCGGCGCGACAGCCAGCTCGCGAAGGTCGGGGCGCGGGGACAGGCCCGCGGCGGATCGGGTGCTGTGCATCGGGGGCTCCTCGGATCGTGGCGATGTCGAATGACGTCGTCCGACCACGACTCTCCGCGCCCCGCGACCGGCTGGCCATACGCGCTTCGTCATACGCATCGACGCATCCACGCGAGCCGCATCCGTTCAGCGCGCCGCGGGCGCCGTGGCGTCAGGGGTCGCGGCTCCGTCGTCGTCGGCCGCGACGAGCGCGTCGAGCACGCGCGATGCGAGGCGCTCGCCGATCTGGCGCGCGGACAACGGTGTGCGCGTGGCGGCGGGAAGGCGCAGTCCGGACACCGACGGTGCGTCGCGCAGGGCCGCGCCGTCCGCCTCGTCACGGCCGGCGACATACACGTTCGCGAGGTGCTCGCCGCTGCGCAGGTCGCGGCACGACACGCGGAAGCCCGCGCCCAGCGCACCCGTCGCGTCGGGCGTGACCCACACCTCGCACAGCGCGTCGGCGTGCGTGGAGAGCGCCTGCATCTCGAGCGTGCGTCGGTCCGCGTCGGCGGTCGCGTCGACCGACTGCAGACGCACGGCGACCGCCGGATCGATGACCCGCACGCCCGCGCGCCGCAGCTGCTGCAGGAAGCCCGCC
>JALORJ010000272.1 GCA_025459035.1 Burkholderiales bacterium | reverse complement strand
CGCGCCTCGCGCGTCGCTTCGCTTTCGACGGTCTCGACCCCTGGGGGCGAGACCGTCGCCACGTCGTGATCGGAAAGCCGAGAAGTCCGCGGGACTCGCGCCCTGCCGCGGCCCGCGGGACTCTTCGCCATCGGGGCGCCTGGTCAACGCGGGGCGCGCGCATCCATCGAACGCAACAGGTCGGAGACCCGCTCGCTTTCGTCGCGGAGGTAGTCGAGCGCGACATCCGCCATCGCGTGGAGTGCGAACAAGTGGTTGTCCGCGAGGTACTTCGGCTCGTCCGAGTTCCGACGCGCGTAGTCCTCTTCATGCAGGTCCAGAACGGTTGCGACGCCCGCAGCGACGCTGCGGGCCGCATTGAGGAACTGCGCCACCCGTTGAACCTCGATCTGGTCGAGGGCAGGGCGCAGCTCGTCGCGAGGCAGCCACTCGAAGCCGATTCGCGGCGCTTCCAAGTCGGGTTGCTCTTCGGTCGGGGTAGGTTTCGGTCCAGCCATGATGCATCTCCTGTCAAGGTGCTTCGTGGTCAGGGCCGGCCGGGTGTTGCTGCACCCGGCTGGCCCGCTTGCTCGAAAGCCCGTCGAGCGCGGTGCTTCGATCAGCTCGCCGCGCGCCGCAGCGGCACGACGTCGGCCCCGAGCCTCAGCCCGTCGAGGTAGTCGGCCCACGACTGCATCATCCGCCGCCGCTCGGGCATGTACTCCGCATGGTTGTACGCGGCGCGCACCGAGTCGCGCTCGGCGTGGGCCAGCTGCCGCTCGATGGCGTCGCGATTCCAGCCCTGTTCGTTGAGCAGCGTCGTTGCCATGCCGCGGAAGCCGTGCGCCGTGATCGTGTCGCGGTCGAAGCCCAGGCGACGCAGGGCCGCGTTCATCGTGTTGTTGCTGATCGGACGCGACGGCGTGCGCAGGCCGGGGAACACGTACCGCCCGCGGCCCGTGACCGGCTGCAGCGCGCGCAGGATCTCGAGCGCCTGCGTCGACAGCGGTACCACGTGCGGCGCGCGCATCTTCATGCGCTCCGCCGGAATGCGCCACTCGGCGCGCTCGAAGTCGATCTCGGCCCACTGCGCACCGCGCAGCTCGCCGGGGCGCACGAACAGCATCGGCGCGAGCTTCAGGGCCGCGCACGTCGCAGGGTCTCCCCCGTAGCTGTGCAGCGCGCGAAGCAGCTCGCCGACTTCGCGGGGATCCTTCGGGCTCGGGTGATGGCGCACGCGGACCGGCTTCAACAGCCCGCGCAGGTCGGTCGAGCAGTCGCGCTCGACGAGGCGCGCGAGGAGCGCGAAGCGAAGCACCTGACCCGCGACCTGCACGATGCGGTGCGCGGTCTCGTGCGCACCGCGGTCTTCGACAGCGCGCGCGGCCGCGAGCAGCTGCGCTGCGGTCACGTCCGAGACCGGGAGCGATCCGAAGGCCGGGAGCAGGTACAGCCGGAGCACCGAGTCGACCTTCGTGCGCTGCGCCTGTGACCACGACGCGCCGCGGGTCGCGCACCACTGTTCGGCGACGTGCGCGAAGGTGTTCACGATCTTCAGGCGCCGCACGGCGCGCTCCATGCGCCGCTCGGCCATCGGATCGACGCCGCTCTCGATCAGCTTGCGTGCGCTCGCCTGCGCTGCGCGCGCGCCCTTCAGCGACAGCTCGGGATACACCCCCAGCGCCATCGTCCGGCGCCGACCCTCGAACCGGTAGTCGAAGCGCCAGTATTTCCCGGCCGGCTTGACGAGCAGGTAGAGCCCGCCCTGGTCGGTCAGCTTGCGCAAGGCGCGGTCCCCGAGGACAGCGTTTCGCACCGCGACGTCGGACAGGGCCATGTGACGGTACTTCCTCGACGGGCTTGGTAGGTACCGTCAGAAGTACCGTCAACCGTGACGGTATGTCAACGGACGCTTTGAGACGGTACCGGACGCGGATCGAGGATTTTTCCCCGTCGGATCAGTGCTTTCGGGGCCTTGTTGGATTCCGCGGAACGTCGGTTGTGTGCCGGGAGGGGGAATCGAACCCCCAAGGTGTCGCCACCGGCGGATTTTGAGTCCGCTGCGTCTACCAGTTCCGCCATCCCGGCGCGGGTCGCGAGTATCGCCTCGCGGACCGCGCCGACCAAGCGCTCGCGGCCGGCGCGTCAGTCCGGCCAGGGGGTGGGCTGCAGCGCGGCGACGAGGAAGTCGACGAAGCGGCGCACCTTGAGCGGCGTGTGCCGACGCGACGGCCACAGCGCATGGACGCCCAGCCGCGGCAGCGCGAAGTCGGGCAGCAGCTCGACCAGGCGGCCGGCGCGCAGGTCTTCGCCGACCAGAAATGTCGGCTGCAGCACGATGCCGCCGTCGTCGAGCGCGACCGCGCGGCAGGTGTCGCCGTTGTTCGCGTGCATCCAGGGTCGCGTGCGGATCTCGACCGGACCGCGCGGTCCCACGAAGCGCCAGTCGTCGCGCTCGCTCCAGTACGAGTAGCCGATCACCGCGTGGTCACGCAGCGCCTCCGGCGTGCGCGGCGTGCCGTGCCGCGCGAGATAGCCGGGCGACGCGCAGACCACGAGGCGGGTGGTCGCGAGGGTGCGTGCGATCAGGCGCGAGTCGGGCAGGCGCGCGATGCGGATCGACACGTCGAAGCCTTCCTCGACCGGGTCGACGCGCCGATCGACGAGCGACACGTCCAGGCGCACGCGTGGCTGCGCCGCCGCGAAGCGGCCCCACAGCGGCGCGAGATGGCGCACGCCGAAGCTCACCGGTGCGTTGACCCGCAGCAGGCCGTCGACCTCGCCGTCCCGCGCCGCGACGGCGGCTTCGGCCTCGTCGAGCCCGGCCAGCAGGTCGCGTGCGCGCGCGGCGAACTCGAGCCCCTCCGGCGTGGCCGCGACGCGGCGCGTGTTCCGGTGCAGCAGGCGCACGCCGAGGTGCGTCTCGAGGTCGGCCACACGCCGCGACACGCCCGCCTTCGAGACGCCAAGGGCATCGGCGGCCGCGACGAAGCTTCCGGCGTCGACCACCGCGACCAGAGCCTGCATCGAGAGAAACCGGTCCATCGTTTCGATATCCGGAACGCTGTGTCGCGTGAAGCGGGGTTTGTATCGCAGATCGATCGCCGCAACGTACGCGGCGTCGACCTCGCAGTCCGGACCTGTCGTCCGCGCGCGCCGTCGGCACGCACGGAGACCCCGAAGATGGATCGCATGCCCACGCTTTTCGTGTCGCACGGTGCGCCGACGTTCGCGCTCGAACCCGGCCGCGCAGGCGCGCACCTCGCGGCGCTCGGGCGGCGACTGCCGCGGCCTGCGGCGATCGTCGTGCTGTCGCCGCACTGGATGACGCGCGGGATCGCCGTGCAGTCCGGCGCGCGGCCCGCCACGGTCCATGACTTCGGCGGGTTTCCCGAACCGCTGTATCGCCTGCGCTACCCGGCGCCGGGCGCACCCGCGCTTGCCGCGCAGGTGCAGGCCCTGCTCGCGTCGCGCGGCCTTGCCGCCCGGCTCGACCCGGAGCAGGGGTACGACCACGGCGCATGGGTTCCGCTGCTGCACCTGTTCCCGGACGCCGACGTGCCCGTCGTGCAGGTGTCTCTGCCGGCGGGCGCCGATGCGCGCGCGGTGCATTCACTGGGGACGGCGCTGGCGACGCTGCGCGACGCGGGCGTGCTGCTGATCGGCTCGGGAAGCATCACGCACAACCTGCGCGACGTGTTCGGCCGCAACGGCGCCGATCGACCGCCGCCGGGATACGCGCGTGCGTTCATGGACTGGACGGCTGCGGCGCTGCGCGACGGGCGCGAAGCGGATCTGCTCGACTGGGCCGTGCGCGCGCCGCACGCGCAGCGCGCGCACCCGACCGACGAGCACCTGCTGCCGCTGCACTTCGCGCTCGGCGCTGCCGGTCCGGGGGCGCGCGTGCGCGACGTGCTCGACGGCGAGGTCATCGGCGGGGTCCTGGGCATGGACAGCTACGTGCTGGACGGGGACGGTGTCGCGGGCGTTCCGCGCGTTGCGGCGACCGCCGGGGCGGCGGCGTGAGCGCCCCGGTCGACGGCCTGCGCGCCACCGCGACGGCCCGCGGGGTCGATGCCGACGGGACGCTGTGGCGCGCGGCGCGCAGCGGTGCGGCGGCGAGGCAGCTGTTCGTGCTGCTGCACGGGGTCGGCGCCACGCCCG
>JALORJ010000271.1 GCA_025459035.1 Burkholderiales bacterium | reverse complement strand
GTTGCCCAAGGCGGGGTACAGGCGCGCCAGCAGGAACACGCCGGCCTTCACCATGGTGGCCGAGTGCAGGTACGCCGACACCGGCGTGGGCGCGGCCATCGCGTTGGGCAGCCAGAAGTGGAACGGCACCTGCGCGCTCTTGGTAAACGCCCCCACCAGCACCAGCGCGAGCGTCGGCCCGTACCACGGATGCGCGCGGATGGTGTCGCCCAGCCCGACGATGCGCGCGATCTCGTACGTGCCGGTGATGTGGCCGAGCAGCAACGCGCCGGCGAGCAGCGCCAGGCCGCCCATTCCGGTCACGGTCAGCGCCATGCGCGCGCCCGAGCGCGAGTCGGGTCGGTGATGCTGGAAGCCGATCAGCAGGAACGACGTGAGGCTCGTCAGCTCCCAGAACACGAGCAGCACGATCAGGTGGTCGGACAGCGCGATGCCGACCATCGCGCCCATGAACGCGAGCAGGAACGCATGGAAGCGCCCGAACGGATCGGCATCGGCCAGGTACCAGCGCGCGTAGACGATCACCAGCAGCCCGATCGCGAAGATCAGCCCCGCGAACAGGAACGCGAGGCCGTCGACCCGCAGCACCACGTCGATGCCGGCCTCGGGCATCCAGGCGAAGCGCGTGGTGACCGGGGTGCGCGCGAACACCGCGGGCGCGAGCGCCGCGAGTCCGAGCAGGCCCGCCAGCGGGACCGCGGCCGCGATCGCGGTGATCGCGCTGCGCGACGCGCGCGCGAACGCCGCCACCAGCAGCGCGCCGACGAACGGTGCCGCGACCAGCGCGGCCGGCAACCACGGCGTCACGCGGCGCGCCCGGCCGCGGTCGCCCCGGCGCGCGATGCGCGGCGTACCCTCCGGCTTCGTCGATCCCGCTGTCTTCGCGTCCGCATGCCCCTGTCGTCCGTCCTGCGCCGTGCGCATGTCGTCGTGCTGGCCGCCGCCCTCGGCGCGTGCGGCGGCTCGCCGATCATCCCCGACAAGAACATCACGATCTTCCCGACGTTCCAGCCGAGCGTCGAGGCGGTGATCCTCGGCACCTTCGCCGGCATCGCGCTGTGGAAGATCGTCGACCCCGCGGCGCCCAACTGGAACGTGGCGGTGACGCCACTCGACGATTCGCGCGTCGAGGTCGACATGAAGATGAAGCGCTTCGCCACCGGTGGCAGTGGCGAGGCGTACGGCGTGATGCAACGGAGCATGCGGGCCCTGATGGAGGACTACGGCTTCACCGGCTACGCGGTGCTGACGTGGTCCGAGGGTATCGAATCGGAGACGTTCGGCGCGCGCCGCACCGCGCACGCCGTGGTTCGCTTCAACCGCCCGGGCTGACCGGCACCGCAGCGCGCCGCAGCCGTTTCGGCGCGCGCGTCAGTCGGCGTCGGCCCGACGCAGATCGCGCAGCAGTTCGAGTACGGCGGCCGAGTCGCGGCGGCGTCCGCTGCGCCCGTCCAGCGCCGCGTAGGCCTGCGACGCGAGTGCCGCCGCCGGCACCGGTGCACGCGCCGCCGCCGCGCAGTCGATGACGATCTGGGCGTCCTTGTGGTGCAGTCGCACGTCGACGCCGGCATCGAAGCGACCCGCCGCCATCTTGCGACCGAACACGTCGAGCATGCGGCTGGCCGACAGCCCGTGCGACAGCACGTCGACGACCGCGTCGAGGTCGACGCCCGAAGCCTCGGCAAGCGCCATCGCTTCGGCGATGCCCGCGATCGCCACGGTGAGCACCAGCTGGTTGCACGCCTTCGCGGTCTGCCCGGCGCCCGACGGCCCGATGTGGACGATGGTCGCCGCGACGACGTCGAGCAGCGGGCGCACGCGCGCGAGCGCGTCGGCATCGCCGCCGACCATCATCGACAGCGTGCCGGCTTCGGCCCCCGGGCTGCCGCCCGACACCGGCGCGTCGAGAAACGCGATGCCGTGCGCCGCGAGCCGGTCGGCCACGTCGCGCGCGGTGTCGGGATCGATCGTGCTGCAGTCGACGACGACGCTGCCGCGGGCCAGGCCGTGCACCAGTCCGGTGTCGCCGAGCGTCACGGCGACGACGTCGCGCCCGGCCGTCACGACCGTGAACACGACCGCGGCGGCGGCACCGACCGCTGCCGCCGTCGGGTGCGCGACCGCGCCGGCCGCGACGAGCGGCGCCACGGTCTCGGGGCGGCGTGCCCAGACGTGCAACGCGTGCCCGGCCGCGAGCAGCCGGCGCGCCATCGGCGCGCCCATCGCGCCCGCGCCGATCAGTCCGACGTTCACGCGCGACCCATCCGCTGCAGCACGGTCACGAGCGCCGCGCCGTCGCGCTCGCCGTCGCCGCTGCCCACGAGCGCGTTGAAGTGCTGCGTGACCAGCGCCGTGAGCGGCAGCGCGAGCCCGAGCGCATGGGCGCTGTGCAGCACGTGGTTCAGGTCCTTGGCGTGCAGTCGCGCGTGACAGCCGCCGCTGTGGCGGCCTTCGAGCATCGACCCCGCATGCCGTTCGAGCATCCGGCTCCACGCGTAGCCGCCGGCAAGCGCGTCGCGCACGCGTGCCGGATCGAGGCCGCTGCGCGCGGCCAGATGCAGCGCCTCGGCCACCGCTTCGAGCATCACGTTCGACGCGATCTGGTCGCAGGCCCGCGCGACCTGACCCGCGCCGCTCTCGCCGACGCGGCGCACGTGCGTCGCGCTGCAGCCCAGCACCGGGCGCATGCGCTCGAACACGTCGGCTTCGCCACCGACCATCACGACCAGCTGCCGGGCGCGCGCATCCGCGGCGCTGCCGGACACGGGTGCGTCGAGCATGTGCACGCCGACGGCCGCGAGCGCCGACGCGATCACGCGCGCGACGGTCGGCGATCCGGTGCCGTGATCGACGAGCGTCGTGCCGGGCGCCGCGCCGTCGGCGATGCCGTCGCGACCGAGCACGACCTGTTCGAGGTCGGTCGCGTCGGCGACGCAGGTGACGACGACCTCGGCATGGGCGGCGACGTCCGCGGCGCTCGTGCACGCCGTCGCGCCTGCGTCCAGCAGCGGGCGCATCTGCTCCGGGCGTCGCGCCCAGCAGGCGGCCGTGTGGCCGGCGGCGACGAGATTGAGCGCGAGCGGCTGCCCGAGCGCACCCAGCCCGACGAAACCGACCTGCATCAGACCGGCGCGCCGGGACCGCGTGCGGACGCGGGCGGGCGCCGCGTGACGACGCGCCGGCTCAACCGTCGCGTCCGACCAGCCCCGCGAACGGCGAGTGCTGCTCGCACCACGCCGCGGTGGCGAGCATGTAGTTCGACTCGCCTGCCCGGCCGACGATCTGCAGGCCGAGCGGCAGCCCGGCCGGGCCGCGCCCGGTCGGGATCGTGAGCAGCGGATTGCCGCACAGCGTCCAGAGCGAATTGAAGACCGGGTCGCCGGTGGTCTCGAGACCGCGCGGTGCCTCGCCCGCAGCCGGCGGCGTGACGATCGCGGCGCGGTCTTCGCCCAGCATCAGCCCGAGCGCGTCCTGCAGCGCGAGCCGGCGCGCGAGCGCGGCGTCGTAGTCGTCTTCGGTGATCGCGCGGGCCTCGTCGAATGCGGCGCGCAGTTGCGGGCTGAGCCGGTCGGCCCAGCGATGGCGGATCGGACCGGCGGCGTGACGCGCCTCGAACAGCATGATCGTGCGGTGGATGCGATGCGCGTCGTCGAAGGCCGGCGGCAGATCGCGCTCGACGACGTCGGCGCCGGCCGCACGCAGCCGGGCGATGTCCTGGAGGAACTGGGCCTGCTGCGACGGGTCGGCGCGATGCCACACCGGCGAGCGCACCGCGACCAGCCGCGGTGCCTGCTTCAGCGCGACGACGTGGTGACTGATGTCACCGACCTGGCGCGTGAGCCACGACGCCAGCAGCGCGGCGTCGACCACGCTGCGCGCGAACACGCCGGGGGTGTCGAGCGACGGGCTGAACGGCAGCACGCCACGTGTGTCGATGCGACCGGCGCCGGGCTTGTAGCCGACCACCCCGCAGAACGCGGCTGGCCGGATCACCGAGCCGTTGGTCTGCGTCCCGATCGCCGCCGGGACCATGCCGCACGCGACCGCAGCCGCCGAGCCGCTCGACGATCCACCGGGCGTGTGATCGGGGTTCCACGGGTTGCGCGTGACCGACGGCGCCATGAACGCGAACTCGGTGGTCACCGTCTTGCCCAGG
>JALORJ010000270.1 GCA_025459035.1 Burkholderiales bacterium | reverse complement strand
GCTGCCACCGGCCAGCCGTTCGACTTCGGCTTCTTCGATCGCGAGACGTTCACCTACGACACCGAGCCGGCATGTCGCGCCGTCGTGGTCGCCCGCTCGCTCCGGCCGGACAAGGCGCTCGCCTTCATGGCGGCGATCCAGAAAGCCTTCTACGCGAACAATCGCGACACCACGGACGCGATGGTGCTGATCGATGTGGCCGCCGAAGAGGGGTTCGATCGTCCCTCTTTCGCGGACGCGATCGTCTCGCCCGACATCAAGAATGCGACGTTTCGCGATTTCCTCATCGCCCAGGAGGCCGGCATCCGCGGGTTCCCGGCACTGCTCGCCAGCCGTCAGGCCGGTCAGTACGAACTCGTCACCAACGGCTGGATGGCCGTGCTGCTCGTGTGCGTCGGCATCATCGGCTACCTCTGGCTGCGATTCGAGTGGAAGTTCGGCCTCGCCGCCGTGATCGCGAACATGCACGACGTGATCATCATCCTGGGCTTCTTCGCGCTGTTCCAGTGGGAGTTCTCGCTGCCGGTGCTGGCGGCCGTGCTCGCGGTGCTCGGCTACTCGGTCAACGAGTCGGTGGTCGTGTTCGACCGGATCCGCGAGAACTTCCGCAAGATGCGACGCGCGAGCGTGCCGGAGGTCATCAACAACGCGATCACCAGCACGATGTCGCGCACGATCATCACGCACGGCTGCACGCAGCTGATGGTGACCTCGATCCTGTTCTTCGGCGGCGACACGCTGTTCCACTTCGCGCTCGCGCTCACCATCGGCATCCTGTTCGGCATCTACTCGTCGGTGCTGGTCGCGAGCCCGCTGGTGATGTACTTCGGCATCCGTCGCGAGGATCTCGTGCGGCCGGAGCGCAAGCGCGAGGAAGCGGTCGTCTGAGCGCCACGCCGGCCGCGGATCGCAGGCGAACGTGATGGAACTGCTGTCGGCCGGACTCGAGTTCGTGCTGCACCTCGACCGGCACCTGCTCGCGTTCGCGCAGCAGCATGGCGCCTGGGTGTACGCGCTGCTGTTCCTGATCGTGTTCTGCGAGACCGGCCTGGTGGTCACGCCATTCCTCCCCGGCGACTCGCTGCTGTTCGTCGCCGGCACGCTCGCCGGTGCTGGTGCGTTCGACGCGCATCTGCTGGTCGTGCTGCTGATCGCCGCCGCGATCTGCGGCGACTCGGTCAACTGGACCATCGGCCGCACGCTCGGCCCGCGCGTGTTCCGCGCCGAGAAGTCGTGGTTCTTCGACCGCCGTTACATCGACGCCGCACGCGCGTTCTACGACCGCCACGGCGGCAAGACGCTGGTGATGGCGCGCTTCGTTCCGATCATCCGCACCTATGCGCCGTTCGTCGCCGGCATCGGCGCGATGCCGTACCGGCGCTTCATCGCCTTCTGCATCGGCGGTGCGGTGATGTGGGTGGGGGTACTCGTGTATCTGGGCTACTTCGTCGGCGGGCTGCCGGTGGTTCAGGCGCACCTGTCGAAGGTCATCGTGCTGATCGTGCTGATCTCGGTGGCGCCCGGCGTGATCGAGCTCGTGCGCACGCGCCGCGCCCGGGCGCGCGCCGGCCACTGACGCCGACGCGGCACCACGCGGCGCGCGATCGCGCGCCGTCGCGTCAGATGCGCCGGGCCAGCGCCGCCGCTTCGCCGGTGTACGCGGCTGGCGTCAGCGTCTTCAGTGCGGTCTTCGCGTCGTCCGGGATCGCGAGCGCGTCGACGAAGGCGTGCAGCGACTCGCGCGTGATGCCGCCGCGACCGCGTGTCAGGGCCTTGAGCTGTTCGTATGCGTCGGGCACGGCGTAGCGGCGCATCACGGTCTGGATCGGCTCGGCCAGCACTTCCCACGCGCGGTCGAGATCGGCGGCAAGCTTGTCGGGATTGGCCTCGAGCTTGTGCAGCCCGCGCAGGCACGCGTCCCACGCGAGCAGCGTGTGCCCGAGGGCGGTACCGAGCGTGCGCAGCACCGTCGAGTCGGTGAGGTCGCGCTGCCAGCGCGACACCGGCAGCTTCGCGGCCAGATGCCCGAGCAAGGCGTTGGCGACGCCGGCGTTGCCTTCGGAATTCTCGAAGTCGATCGGGTTGACCTTGTGCGGCATCGTGCTCGAGCCGACCTCGCCGGTCTTCGGCTTCTGCGTGAAGTACTCGAGTGCCACGTAGCCCCACACGTCGCGGTCGAGGTCGAGCACGATCGTGTTGATGCGCGCGAGTGCGTCGCAGAACTCGGCGATGCCGTCGTGCGGCTCGATCTGCGTGGTGTACGCGTTGTACGGCAGCGCGAGCGACTCGACGAAGCGGCGCGTGAACGCCTCCCAGTCGACGTCGGGGTACGCGACGCGATGGGCGTTCCAGTTGCCGACCGCGCCGTTCGCCTTGCCCGGCAGCGTCACGGCGCCGAAGCGCTCGGCGGCACGGTCGAGCCGCGCGACGACGTTCGCGAGCTCCTTGCCGAGGGTCGTGGGGGTCGCGGGCTGACCGTGCGTGCGCGCGAGCATCGGCACGTCGGCCAGCGCATGCGCCATCTGCCGCAGACGGGCGACGATCGCGTCCAGGGCGGGCGCGAGCACCTGCGCACGGGCGTCGACCAGCATGCGCGCGTGGCACAGATTGTTGATGTCCTCGGACGTGCACGCGAAGTGCACGAAAGGCCCGGCGGCGACGACCGCGGGCACGTCGTCGAAGCGCTCGCGCAGCCAGTACTCGACCGCCTTGACGTCGTGATTGGTGACGGCCTCGATCGCCTTCACGCGCGCCGCATCGTCGACGCCGAACGTCGCGACCGCACGGTCGAGCGCCGCGACCGTCGCGGTGTCGAAGGTGGGCAGCTCGACGATGGCGGGCTCGGCCGCGAGGGCCTTGAGCCACTCGACCTCGATCTGCACGCGGTAGCGGATCAGCGCGAACTCGCTGAAGTACGGGGCCAGCGCCGCGACCTTCGCGCGGTAGCGGCCGTCGAGCGGCGTGAGGGCGGTGAGCGGCGTCAGGTCCATCGCGGTCGGCGCACGGCGGCGCGGGGAGGAAGGGCGGCAGGCGGGCGCGCGAGTGTAGCGGCGTCGGCGAACGGCGCCGCGACCGCGCGACGTCGTGGATCAGACGGTGGCAGGCTCGGCTTCGCGCGATGGCGCGGTGCCGACCGGCAGCGCCTGCGCGATGACGCCCCCGCCGAGGCACACGTCGCCGTCGTACAGCACGACCGACTGGCCTGGCGTGACGGCGCGCTGTGGCGTGTCGAAGTCGACCTGTGCGCGTGCGGCGTCGTGCATCGTCACGCGTGCCGGGCCGTCGACCTGGCGGTAGCGCGTCTTCGCGCCGAGGCGCCGTCCGGGCTGCGGCGGATGACCGGCGATCCACGTCAGGTCGTCGCAGAGCAGGCCGTCGGCCTGCAGCGCGGGATGGTCGTGACCCTGCACGACGATCAGCCGGTTGCGCGCGAGATCCTTGCCGGCCACGTACCACGGCCGCCCCTCGCCGCCGATGCCGAGCCCCTGACGCTGGCCGATCGTGTGGTACGCGAGCCCGGCGTGACGGCCCATCACGCGCCCCTCGGGCGTGACCATGTCGCCGGGCGTGGTCGGCAGATAGCGCGACAGGAAGGCGCGGAACGGGCGCTCGCCGATGAAGCAGATGCCCGTCGAGTCCTTCTTCGCGGCGTTCGGCAGCCCGAGCCGCTGCGCCAGCGCCCGCACGTCGCGCTTGAGCCAGCGGTGCAGCGGGAACTGCACGCGCGCGAGCTGCGCCTGATCGAGACGATGCAGAAAGTAGCTCTGGTCCTTGGACGGATCGACACCCCGCAGCAGTTCGTGGCGGCCGTCGACTTCGCGCACGCCGGCGTAGTGTCCGGTCGCGATCGCGTCGGCGCCCAGCGCGATCGCGTGGTCGAGGAACGCCCGGAACTTGATCTCGGCATTGCAGAGCACGTCCGGGTTCGGCGTGCGGCCGGCGGCGTACTCGGCAAGGAAGCTCGCGAACACGCGGTCCTTGTACTCGGCCGAGAAGTTGACCGCATCGACCTCGATGCCGATGCGCTCGGCCACCGACACCGCGTCGACGAGATCCTCGCGCGTCGTGCAGTAGGTGTCGGTGTCGTCGTCCTCCCAGTTCTTCATGAACAGGCCGACGACATTCCAGCCCGCGTCCTTCAGCAGCCACGCGGCGAC
>JALORJ010000269.1 GCA_025459035.1 Burkholderiales bacterium | reverse complement strand
CGGCGCCTCGACGCTGCAGTCGGTGTCGGAGCTGGACATCTCGACCGTCGCAGGGGCCAACCGTGCGCTGCTGATCGTCGACGGTGCGCTGTCGTCGGTGAACGGCCAGCGGGCGCGTTTCGGCTCGCTCCAGACCCGCTTCGAGAACGCGATCGCGAACCTGCAGACGACGTCCGAGAACCTGTCGTCGTCGCGTTCGCGGATCCGTGACGCGGACTACGCCGCGGAAACCGCCAACCTCACCCGGGCGCAGATCCTGCAGCAGGCCGGCACCGCCGTGCTTGCCCAGGCGAACGCGATCCCGAACAACGTGCTGACGCTGCTGCGTTAACGTCGACGGGGTGGTCCGGCCGGGATAGTCCCGGCCGGACCTCTTCAACCGATCGGCGAGGGACCTGAAAAATGCAGATCTCCGACCTTCGAATCCTCACGCCTCCGACGCCGTCGGGGGGCGGTGCGCCGGCGGGCGCCTCGGCTTCGGCCGCAGGCGCAGGGACCGACCTGCGGACCAACACCGCGCCGGTGCGTGTGGCCGAGAACGCACCGGTGTCCAACGAGACCGAGCAGCGCGCCGACCCCAAGTCGCTGCGCGCCATCGTCGAGCAGGCGCGGGCCGCGGTGTCGGTGTCGACCGCGAACCTGCAGTTCTCGATCGACGAGCAGAGCGGCGAGACCGTGGTGAAGGTGGTCGACGCGGACACCGACGAGGTCATCCGGCAGATCCCGTCCGAGGAGATGCTGGCGCTGGCCCGCAACCTCCAGCGGATGGAGGGACTGCTGTTCGACGGCAAGGCCTGAGGCTCGCTGCCGTCGCCACGCGCGCCCGACGCGCGTCACGCCCGGCACTCGATCCACTCCAGGACTTCACCATGGCGCTCTCTTCCCCCGGTATCGGCTCCGGCATCGACGTCAACAGCATCGTCAGTCAGCTGATGACGATCGAGCGACGTCCGCTCGACCTGCTGAACCGCAAGGAAGCCAGTTTCCAGTCCCAGATTTCCGCGCTGGGCACCGTGCGCTCGGCGCTCGGCTCGCTGCAGTCGAGCGCCACGGCGCTCGCCAACCCGGCGCGATTCCAGACCCGTGTGGTCGGGTCGTCGGACACGACGGTCCTGACCGGCAGCGCGACCTCGACCGCCGAGGCCGGCAGCTACACCGTCAACGTCACGCAGCTCGCGCAGGGCCAGTCGGTCGTCGCGGCGGGGCAGACCAGCACGACGGCCGCGATCGGCACCGGCGCCTCCACCACGCTGCGCTTCGACTTCGGCAGCATCACCGGCGGCACGCTGGCCGGCGGCGTCTACAGCGGCGCCACGTTCACGCAGGACGCGAACCGCGCCAGCCGCTCGGTCACGATCGATGCCACCAACAACTCGCTCGCCGGCATCAAGGACGCGATCAACGCCGCGAACATCGGCGTGCGCGCATCGATCGTCGGCGACGGCAGCGCCACCCCCTTCCGGCTCGCACTGCAGTCGACGACGGCGGGCGCGTCGAGCAGCCTGCGCATCGCCGTGACCGGTGATGCCGCGATCGACGCGCTGCTGGGCTACGACCCCGCCGGCACGCAGAACCTCGTCCAGACGCAGGCCGGGCAGGATGCGGTCGCAGCGGTCAACGGCCTGACGGTGACGAGTTCGACCAACGTGCTGGCCGGCGTGATCGGTGGCGTGACGCTGAACCTGGTGAAGGCCGGCACGTCGACCGTCACCGTGTCGCGCAACACCAACGACGTCACGCAGCTCGTCCAGGGCTTCGTCAAGGCGTACAACGACCTCGACAAGACCTTGAGCGAGCTGTCGGCAGCCGACCCGTCGACCGGCTCGCGCGGGCCGCTCAACGGCGACTTCGCGGTGCGCAGCATCCAGTCGCAGGTCCGCGCGGCGCTCGGCTCCGCGGTGTCGACCACCGGTGGCATCTCGACGCTGTCGCAGGTCGGTGTCACGTTCCAGAAGGACGGCTCGCTGGCACTCGACACGACGAAGCTGTCGGCCGCGCTGTCCGGCAACGCGGACGGTGTCGCCGAGTTCTTCGCGTCCGCGACCCGTGCGACCGACAGCCTCGTGCGTCCCGTGACGCAGACATCGGCCACGCGCACCGGCAACTACGCGCTGGCGGTGTCGCAGATCGCGACGCAAGGGCGCCTGGTCGGAGCCGGCGCCGCCGACACGACCATCACCGCCGGCGTGGACGACACGCTGAGCATCACGGTCGACGGGATCACCGCGAGCATCGCGCTGACGCCGGGGACCTACACCCAGACCTCGCTGGTGGGCATGCTGCAGGCCGCGATCAATGGCGCGTCGACGCTGTCGACCGCCGGCGTCGCGGTCAACGTGTCTCAGGCCGGCGGCGTCGTGACGATCACGTCGCGCCGCTTCGGCAGCGCGTCGAACGTCAGCGCCAGCGGCAACGCGGCGTCGGACCTCTTCGGTGGCGTACCGACGGCGACGGCCGGCGTCGACGTCGCCGGCAGCTTCAACGGCACCGCTGGCACCGGCCGCGGGCAGGCCCTGAGCGGGGCCTCGGGCTCCGCCACGCAGGGCCTCGTGGTCGACATCACCGGCGGGGCGACCGGCGATCGTGGCGTGGTCACGGTCGGCGGCGGCTTCGCCTCCAGCCTCGGCCGCGTGCTCGACAACCTGCTGTCGACCAGCGGGCCGATCGCGAGCCGCACCGACGGCATCAACCGCTCGATCGCCGACATCGGCAGCCAGCGCGAAGTGCTGTCGCGGCGCCTGACCGATGTCGAAGCCCGCTACCGCGCGCAGTTCACGCGCCTCGACGAACTGATCGGGCGCATGCAGACGACGTCGAACTTCCTCACGCAGCAACTGGCCCGACTGCCGTCGGCCGGCAACTGAACCCGATCCGAGGTCCGCTTCCATGTACACGCGCAACGGCCGTGCTCTCGATGCCTACGCCCGACTCGACGTCGAGACCGGCGTGATGTCCGCCAGCCCCCAGGCGCTCGTGCTGATGCTGTTCGACGGTGCGCTCAAGGCGATCGCCACCGCGCGCGGCGAGATGCAGCGTCACGACCCCGCGGCCAAGGGCGTCGCGGTGTCGAAGGCGATCGGCATCATCGACGACGGGCTGCGCGCGTCGCTCGACCTGTCGCAGGGAGGCGAGATCGCCCGCAACCTGGCGTCGCTCTACGAGTACATGACGCTGACGCTCGTGCGTGCCAACGCGCGCAACGACGACGCGCTGCTGGAAGAAGTCGCGACGCTGCTGCGGGACCTGCGCAGCGCGTGGGAGTCGATGATGAAGCTCCAGTCCGACAGCGCGATGCCGCCGGCGAACGAGGCCATGGTGCCTCCGCATCGCGGCGCGGTGCTCGACGGCCGCGTCTGAGCGATGGCGTCGGCCACGATCGCCGGCTGGACGCGGGCGGCGTGGCTCACCGGCGCGATGCTCGACGCCGCGACGGCGGCCGACTGGGATCACGTCGCGACGCTCGAGGCGGAGCGCGAGGTCCTGCTTGCAGACCCCGCCCTGGCCGATGCGGTCGCGCACTGCGACCCCACGATGCAGGCCGAACTGGCCGAACTGATCCGCGGCATCGGCACCACGGACGCGCGCATCGTCGCGCTGGCCGAAGCGGCGCGGGCCGAGGTCGGCGCCCAGCTCGCGTCGGCCGGCAACGTGCGCCGCCTGCGGCACGCGTACGAACCCGACTGAGAACAGCATGCGACCGGCGCGCGCGACGTTGACGCCTGCCGCCCCCCTGAACACACTCGGCGCGCCTGTCCGTCCCGCGAGGCCGCCTGCCGTTGAACGCCATCGTCGTCACCTGGCGCGAGCTGCTCGTGGCGCTTGTCGTCGTGCTCGCCGTCTATGCCGCCGAGATGCTGCTCCTGCTGCGCGGCTTGCGTGCGCGGCGGGCCGACACGGCACCGCGCGAGGCGCCGCCCGCTGCCGGGCCCGCGACACCGACGACCGAGCCGCCGTTCGCGGCGCTGGCGTTGCGCGGAGAGATCGACACCTTGCGCGGCGAGGTCGCACAACTGCGCGCCGAGCTGGCAGCACTGACGGCGCCGGGAGCCGCGACCTCCGAGCTGGCGCCGTACGCGCAGGCCATCCACCTCGCGCGCGACGGCAAGGCTGCGGCGCAGCTGGTCGAGACCTGCGGCATCTCGCGCGCTCCACCACCGCCACTGAGCGCGCCCCGGCGGCGACGCTGAGCATGGTCGACGCGTTGCAGTCGGGGCAGGGGGGCGCGCTCGCGGGGCTGATGCGGGTGGCGCGCGTCGGCGTGCTGCAGTTCGCGGCCGACCGCCTGCCCCCGACCGCGACCGGCTGGACGCACGGTGCGCGCATCGAGGCCCGCGTCATCGGTACGTTGCCGGACGGTCGTACCCAGCTCGAGATCGACGGTGTGCGCGTCGATGCGCGTCTGCCCCCCGGCGCGGACGACACCCCGGGCGCCCGCCTCGCGCTGACGGTGCTGCGCCACGGGGCGACGCTCGATCTGCTCGCGCGCACTCCCGCGCCGGCGTCCACCGCCGACCCCGGCGCGGAGCCGTCGGCGACGGTGCGCCTGAGCGCGCTCGGCGACGCCCTGAGTGCGGTCCTCACGGCACGTGCCGATCCCGATACGCCGCCCGACGTCGACGGCACCGGCTGGCTGCGCCCGCTGCTCGCCGCCGCGACCACCGATCCCGTTCGCCTCGCCGGCGCTCTGCGCGACGGGCTGCAGTCGAGCGGTCTGTTCTACGAGGCGCACCAGGCCGAGTGGGTCGACGGTCAGCGCGATCTCGCCCAGCTGCGCGCCGAACCCCAGGGGCGCCTGCCGGTGGCCCGCGACACTGGCGAGGCCGTGGCCGCCGCCTCGCGGGCCGAAGCGCAGGCCCGCGCGGCAGCGCCCGACGGTGCGCTGCGCATCGGGCGTGCCGATGCGGCGGCCGGCGTCGGCGACGCGTCGCCGGCACCGCCGTCGCCGCTCGCGGCGATCGTCGACCGGCAGCTCGAAGCCGTCGGCACCCGGCACGTCACGTGGGCCGGCCAGGTGTGGCCCGGGCAGGCACTCGAATGGCGCATCGAGGAGCGCGTCGACGCCGACGCGCACGCGGACGACGCGGTCCCCGCCGGTGCGGCCGCATGGGTGTCGTCGCTGCGCCTCACGCTGCCGCGACTGGGCCGCGTCGACGCCCGCCTCGAGCTGCGCGGGGCGACGCTGCGGATCGGCGTGGATGCCGACGCGGCGGCGGCGGCCGCGCTGGCCGATCGCCTCGCGCCGCTGCAGGCGGCGCTCGAAGCGCGCGGGCTCGCGGTGGCCGCCCTCGCGGTGCGTCCGCGCGATGGCCGCTGAGCACGCGCCGCCCGACGGCGCCCCGCGTGCCCGCGCGGTCGCCCTCGCCTACGGCGCGGGGGACGCCGCGCCGCGGGTGGTCGCGAAGGGTCAGGGCGCCCTCGCGGCGACGATCATCGAGCGCGCGCGCGCCGCCGGGGTGTTCGTGCACGAGTCGCCCGATCTCGTCGCGCTGCTGATGCAGGTGGACCTGGATGCGCGGATTCCTCCGGCGCTCTACCTCGCGGTTGCCGAACTGCTCGCATGGATCCACCAGGTCGATGCCGGCCGCGTGCCGGTGGCGCGGCCCCCGACGCTGTCGCTGCCGCCGATCGACGCCGCTTGAGGTGCGGCGGGCCTGCGCCGTGGGCTCAGGCGCTCAGCTGGTGCAGCAGATCGGCTTCGAGCCGGATGATCTTGCGGCTGTCGCGCAAGCTCGCACCGCTCACGAGGAACACGTCCTCCGCGCGCGCACCGAGCGTGTTGATCTTGGCGTTGCGCACGTCGATGCCGTAGTCGGCGAGCGTGCGCGCGACGCGAGACAGCAGGCCCGGGCGGTCGGCCGCGATCAGCGACAGGTAGTGGTACTGGCCGCGCTCGTCGGGTCGCAGCGCGACCTCGGGGGTGAGCGGGAAGGCGCGCACCTGCCGGGCGATGCGGCCGCGTGCCGGCGGCTCGAGATGCGTGCCGGGCGCCAGTCGCAACGCGAGTTCGTGCTCGACGAACGCGATCAGGTCGCGGTAGTGCGAGCGCGCGTTGCTCGGATCGATCACCTGGAAGGTGTCGAGCGCGTAGCCGTGGCGGGTGGTGAACACGCGCGCATCGAGGATGTCGAGCGCGAGCTTCTCGAAAAACACGCAGATGTGCGCGAACAGCAGCGGCTGATCGCGGGTGTAGATCATCACCTGCAGCCCCTCGCCGACCGGCGACAGCCGCGCCCGCACGACCGGGCCTGCGGCGTCGGGCTGCCAGTACAGCTGGCGGGTGTGCCACGCGATGTCCGGCGCGTCATGACGCAGGAAGTAGCCTTCGCCCAGGCGCCCCCACAGCGCGTCCTCGCGGCCCTCGGCGATGGCGTATCCGCGCAGGGTCCGGCGCACCGTGCGCTTGCGCTCGTCGATCGAACCGTCACCGTCGACCGCCTCGCCGCCGAGCGCGCGGCGCGTCGCGTGGAAGAGGTCCTCGAGCAGCTTGCCCTTCCACGCGTTCCACACCTTCGGGCTCGTGCCGCGGATGTCGGCCACCGTCAGCAGGTACAGCGCGACGAGGCGGCGGTCGGTGCCGACGCGCTGCGCGAAGCGCGCGATCACGGCGTCGTCGGAGAGGTCGGACTTCTGTGCCGTCGACGACATCACCAGATGGTGCTCGACCAGCCACGCGACGAGGTCGGTGTCCTCGGCGTCGAGGCCGTGCTGGCGACAGAAGCGCAGCGCGTCGGCGCGACCGAGGACCGAGTGGTCGCCGCCGCGGCCCTTGGCGATGTCGTGGAACAGGCCTGCGAGATACAGCACCTCCGGCCGCGCGAACCCGCTCATCAGTCGCGAGCAGAGCGGGTACTCGTGGGCCATCTCGGGCAGCGCGAAGCGACGCAGATTGCGCACGACCATCAGGATGTGCTCGTCCAC
>JALORJ010000268.1 GCA_025459035.1 Burkholderiales bacterium | reverse complement strand
CGGCAGGCCGGCACCGCGACGCGGGCGGGTCGCCCGCCCGCCGGCGCGTCACGCCGGGCATCGTCGGCGCGCGCCCGGCCCGCGGGTCGGTGCGTTCAACGATCGCCGACGACGTCGACACCGGGTGGCGTGACGAACGTGAACAGCTTGGCGTCGAGCTTCGGGTTGCGCTGCAGTTTCGTGAACCGCATCGCGGTGGTCTGCCCGAGGCGGTCCTGCAGCTGCATGACCTCGGGGTCCTTGCCACGAAACCCCAGCCGCATGCGCTCGAACGTGCTGTCGGGGTCGGTCGGCACGGCTTCGACCCACTCGAGCCCGTCCTGCTTCGGCAGTGCATTGAAGCGGTACGCGCGATCAAGGTCGTTGCTGCCGGCCAGCAACGCGGCCGGGCTCGACCCGAGCGCATCGCCCAGCCGCTTCACGGTCACCTGCAGCAGCTCGGCGTCGTAGACCCACACGCGCTCGCCGTCGCCGACGATCAGCTGGTCGAACGGCTTCGCGTACGTCCAGCGGAACTTGCCGGGCCGCGCGAACGCGAACGTGCCGCTCGACGACTGCACCGGCTTGCCGGCGGCGTCGGTGACCGACTGCGTGAAGTCGGCCTTCGCGGCGCGCACCTCGGCGATGAACGCCCGCAGCAGTTCCACCCCGCCGGCATGCGCGGCGGGCGGCAACGCGACGAGCGCCGCCAGCACTGCGCCGCGCAGCCAGCGCCCGGGCGTCACCACCCGGGCATGCGTCCATCGCTTCGTCGTCATCGTCATTCCGCCTTCGCCGGCACCAGCACCTCGCGGTTGCCGTTGGTCCCCATCGGCGACACCAGCCCCGCGCGCTCCATGTCCTCGATCAGCCGCGCCGCGCGGTTGTAGCCGATGCGCAGGTGCCGCTGCACGAGCGAGATCGACGGCCGGCGCGTCTTCAGCACGACCTCGACGGCCTGGTCGTAAAGCGGATCGGCCTCGCCGCCCGCCGCCCCGGCCGCGCCGTCACCGGCACCGCCGGCGTCGTCCTCGGCGTCGGGGTTGTCGAGGATGCCGTCGACGTACTGCGGCGCGCCGCGCTGCTTGAGGTAGTCGACGACCTTGTGCACCTCGTCGTCGGCCACGAACGCGCCGTGCACGCGTTGCGGCAGGCCGGTGCCGGGCGGCAGGTACAGCATGTCGCCCTGCCCCAGCAGTGCCTCGGCGCCCTGCTGGTCGAGGATCGTGCGCGAGTCGATCTTGCTGCTCACCTGGAACGCGACGCGCGTCGGGATGTTCGCCTTGATGAGGCCGGTGATCACGTCGACCGACGGGCGCTGCGTCGCGAGGATCAGATGGATGCCGGCCGCGCGCGCCTTCTGCGCGAGCCGCGCGATCAGCTCCTCGACCTTCTTGCCGACCACCATCATCAGGTCGGCCAGTTCGTCGATCACGACCACGATCAGC
This sequence comes from Burkholderiales bacterium, assembly GCA_025459035.1. Classification (GTDB taxonomy): domain Bacteria; phylum Pseudomonadota; class Gammaproteobacteria; order Burkholderiales. The sequence goes on along the minus strand of JALORJ010000268.1, from coordinate 2,743 downwards.
GGCAGGTCGGCCAGCGGCTCGGGCGCCTCCGGGGTGAGCGAGAACGGGTTGCCGATCGGCGTGCCGGCCTTGCGCGCGTCGCGCAGCTTCGCGTTGAAGCCCGACAGGTTGCGCACGCCCTGGCTCGACATCAGCTTGTAGCGGCGCTCCATCTCGGCGACGCACCAGCGCAGCGCGTACGCGGCCTGCTTCATGTCGGTGACGACCGGGGCGAGCAGCTGCGGGATGCCCTCGTACACCGACAGCTCGAGCATCTTCGGGTCGACCATGATCAGCCGCACGTCCTGGGCGGGCGCCTTGAACAGCAGCGACAGGATCATCGCGTTGATCGCGACCGACTTGCCCGATCCGGTCGTGCCGGCGACCAGCACGTGCGGCATCTTCGCGAGATCGGCGACCACCGGCTTGCCGGCGATGTCCTTGCCCATCGCGAGCGTCAGCGGCGACGCCTGGTCGGCGTAGACCCGCGCGCCGAGGATCTCCGACAGCCGCACGATCTGGCGCCGCGGGTTCGGGATCTCGAGCCCCATCACCGACTTGCCGGGGATGGTCTCGACGACGCGGATGCTGGTGACCGACAGCGCGCGGGCGAGGTCCTTCACCAGCCCGACGACCTGCGCGCCCTTCACACCGGTGGCGGGCTCGACCTCGTAGCGCGTGATCACGGGCCCCGGATACGCCGCGACCACCTTCACCTCGATGCCGAAGTCGAGCAGCTTCTTCTCGATCAGCCGCGACGTGTATTCGAGCGTGTCGGCGCCGATGGTCTCGACCACCGCATCGGGCGCGTCGAGCAGCGCGAGCGGCGGCAGCGGCGAGTCCGGCAGGTCGACGAACAGCGGCACCTGCTTCTCCTTGCGCACGCGCTCGGACTGCGGCACCTCGACCACCGGCGGCTCGATGTGGATCGGCGCGCGCTCCTCGAAGCGCTCGCGGGTCTCCTCGACGACTTCCTCGCGCGCCGAGGCCGCCGCGGCGCCCAGGCGCCGGTCGCGCCGCTCGTCGCGCAGTTGCAGCAGCCGGTCCCAGGCGCGCTCGACACCGGCGCCCACGGCTTCGCAGATCGTGATCCACGACCAGCCGGTGAACACCGAGAAGCCGGCCGCGGCGAGCGCCAGCAGCAGCAGCGTGCCGCCGGTGAACCCGGTCGCCTCGAGGGCCAGGCGACCGACGAATTCGCCGACGATGCCGCCGGCGCCCTGCGGCAGCGCGTGCCCGGCCGAGTGCAGCCGCAGCCGCTCGAGCCCGCTCGACGCCACCAGCAGCACCACGAAGCCGGCGAGCGCCCAGCCGAGCGGACGGCGATCGACCGCGGCGTCGCCCGCCGGTCGATCGAGCCGTCGATACAACGCCCGCACCGCGAACGCGACCCCCGCGAGCCCCCACCCGGTCGAGCCGCCAAAGAGCATCAGCAGCAGGTCGGCTGCCCACGCCCCGGCGCGCCCGCCGGCGTTGGCGATCGGCGTGTCGGGCGGGACCGCGTGCGAGAACCCGGGGTCCGCGCGGTCGTAGGTGACGAGGATCAGCGCCACGTACAGCGCCGCGGCCGCGAACACGACCCACCACGCTTCGCGCACCAGCCGCGCGAGGCGCGGCGGCAGCGGACCGGGGTCGTGCGGGACGGCGTCCCGCCTGCGGAAGAACATGCGGCGTCGGGGCTCGAGAGTGCGGCGGCGGAAGCGCCCGAGTCTAGTCGTCGACCGCGCGCCGCTCGCCGCGTCACGAAACGACGCCGGCACGCCCGACCGCTGCGCGGGGACACGGTCGCGCTGCCACAATCGACACTCGTGCGACGGCGCACGCGCCGGGTGTCCGGCGCGCCCGCGGCGCCGCCTTCCATCCCCGTCTCTCCTGCCCCGCGATGTCCACCCCCCGCCACATCCGCCTGCTGATCCTGGGCTCCGGCCCCGCCGGCTACACCGCCGCCCTCTACGCCGCCCGCGCCAACCTGAAGCCGGTGCTGATCACCGGCATCGCGCAGGGCGGGCAGCTGATGACCACCACCGATGTCGACAACTGGCCCGCCGACGTCGCCGGCGTCCAGGGCCCCGAGCTGATGGAGCGCTTCCAGAAGCACGCGGAGCGCTTCGAGACCGAGCTCGTCTTCGACCACATCCACACGGCCGATCTGTCGGCGCGCCCGTTCCGCCTCGACGGCGACGCCGGTCGCTACACCTGCGACGCGCTGATCATCGCGACCGGCGCGTCGGCGAAGTACCTCGGGCTGCCGTCCGAGCAGGCCTTCATGGGCAAGGGCGTGTCGGCGTGCGCCACCTGCGACGGCTTCTTCTTCCGCAACCAGGACGTGATGGTCGTCGGCGGCGGCAACACCGCCGTCGAGGAAGCGCTGTACCTGTCGAACATCGCGAAGCACGTGACGGTCGTGCACAGGCGCGACCGCTTCCGCTGCGAGGCGATCATGCGCGACAAGATCCAGGCGAAGGCCGATCACGGCAACGTCACGATCGCGTGGAACCACACGCTCGACGGCAGCACCCACGACCGGCCGATGGCCGGCGTGTTCATCGCGATCGGGCACACGCCGAACACGCAGCTGTTCGAGGGCCAGCTCGAGATGAAGGACGGCTACATCGTCACGCGCAGCGGCCTGCAGGGCATGGCGACCGCCACCAGCGTGCCGGGCGTGTTCGCGGCAGGTGACGTGCAGGACCACGTGTACCGCCAGGCGATCACCAGCGCCGGCACCGGCTGCATGGCCGCACTCGACGCCGAGCGCTGGTTC
>JALORJ010000267.1 GCA_025459035.1 Burkholderiales bacterium | reverse complement strand
CGACAACGCTCGCCTTGCCGTTGATCCCCGCGGTGCGGGGCCCCTCGCCGGGTGGCTCGCGTTGTCGCCCCTCGTCGGGTGGCTCACGCGGTCTCGCCCTCCGGCCACAGTGCGATCGGCATGCCCAGGCCGGCGACGAAGATCGCCCACGCCAGTGCAGCGAGCAGCAGGGCGAGCACGGCCGGGCCGACCACGCCGCGCCGGGGTTCGGCGTGGCATGCGACGGTCACCAGCGCGAGCACCGCGACGATCAGGCCGGCGCGTTCGAGCAGCACGCCGAAGGCCGCGACGGCGGCGGTGATGGTCAGCAGCGGTCGCCACGCGATCGCGGCGACGGCATCGGTGTCGGCCGCGGTGTCATGACGCGCGGTCCACGCCGACACGGCGACGACGGCGCCCAGCGCGAGCAGGATCCACGACAGCGCACGTGGCAGCCAGCCCGGTCCCATCCGCAGCAGCGACCCGGTGGCCTGCAGGCGCCCGAACCACAGCCCGGCCGCACCGAGCGCCATGAACAGCGCGCCGGATGCCAGCGTCTTCGACAGCCGCGGCATCGCCATCCTCCCCCTCGTGTTTCGCCGCATTCTTTCACAGGCACCGCGCGCGCCGGCGCCGCGTCGTGCGGGGCGTCGCGCCGTGATCGGCGTCGGGGCGTGCAGGTTGTTGCTACGCTCCGACGTTCTTCCACCGGCAGCCGGCGGACTGGCGACGCGCACCCGGGCGCCCGCCGGGGCGCGGCTGCGATCGCCTTCGAATGTTCGTCGACCGCGTCCTCTCCGGCATGCGCCCCACCGGCGCCCTGCACCTCGGCCACTACCACGGCGTCCTGAAGAACTGGATCCGGCTGCAGCACGAGCACCAGTGCTTCTTCTTCGCGGCCGACTGGCACGCGCTCACGACGCACTACGACGCCACCGCGCAGATCGAGCCCAGCGTGCGCGACATGTTCGTCGACTGGCTGGCCGCCGGCGTCGATCCGTCGCAGGCCGTGCTGTTCATCCAGTCGCGGGTGCCCGAGCACGCCGAGCTGCACCTGCTGCTGTCGATGATCACGCCGCTGGGCTGGCTCGAGCGGATGCCGACCTACAAGGACCAGCAGGAGAAGCTCGCCGAGAAGGACCTGTCGACGTACGGCTTCCTCGGCTACCCGCTGCTGCAGGGCGCGGACATCCTCGTCTATCGCGCCAATCTCGTGCCGGTCGGCGAGGACCAGGTGCCGCACATCGAGTTCACGCGCGAGATCGCACGCCGCTTCAACCACCTGTACGGGCGCGAACCGGGCTTCGAGGAGAAGGCCGAGGCGGCGATCCGCAAGCTCGGCGGCAAGCGCGCCAAGCGCTACGTCGAGCTGCGCACGCGCTACCAGGAGCAGGGCGACGACGACGCGCTGGCCGAGGCCCGCACGCTGGTCGAGGAAGCGCAGAACCTGTCGATGGGCGACCGCGAGCGGCTGTTCGGCTTCATCGAAGGCGGCGGCAAGATGATCCTGTCGGAGCCGCAGTCGCTGCTGACCGAGGCCTCGCGCATGCCGGGGCTCGACGGCCAGAAGATGAGCAAGTCGTACAACAACACCATCTCGCTGCGCGAGGACGCCGACAGCGTCACCCGCAAGATCCGCACGATGCCGACCGACCCGGCCCGGGTGCGCCGCACCGACCCGGGCGATCCGGCGCGCTGTCCCGTGTGGAAGCTGCACGAGGTGTACTCGACCGACGGCGTGCGCCAGTGGGCGTCCGAAGGCTGTCGCAGCGCCGGCATCGGCTGTCTCGAGTGCAAGCAGCCGGTGATCGACGCGGTGCTCGCCGAGCAGAAGCCGATGCAGGAGCGCGCCGCGATGTATCTCGACGATCCGACGCTGGTGCGCAACATCATCGCCGACGGCTGCGAGAAGGCGCGCGACGTGGCGTCGGAGACGATGCGCGACGTGCGCGAGGCGATGGGGCTGCGCTACGCCTGAGCCCGTGCGAGCCGCCGCGATGGCCGCGACCCGACCGCCGCGACGCCGCCGCGTGCCGCGGTCACTGCGTGACCGAGTGCTTCAGCAGGCGCTGCTTCTGCCGCGCCCATTCGCGGTCCTTCTCGGCATCGCGCTTGTCGTGCTGCTTCTTGCCCTTGGCCAGCCCGATCTCGAGCTTGATGCGCCCGCGCGTGTTGTGCAGGTTGATCGGCACCAGCGTGTAGCCGGCGCGCTCGACCTTGCCGATCAGCTTCTCGATCTCCTCGGCGTGCAGCAGCAGCTTGCGGGTGCGCGTGGGGTCGGGCTGCACGTGCGTCGAGGCGCTGGTGAGCGGGCTGATGTGCGCGCCGATCAGCCAGATCGCGCCGTTGCGCACGACGACGTACGACTCCTTCAGGTTCGCGCGCCCGCCGCGGATCGCCTTCACCTCCCAGCCCTCCAGCACCAGGCCGGCCTCGAGCCGGTCCTCGATGAAGTAGTCGTGGAAGGCCTTGCGGTTGTCGGCGATCGTGCTCATGGCGGGCAGGTGGGGTCGGCCGGCCGCGACGCAACGCGCACCGCCGAACGGGCGCCGAAGGTAGCACCGGGGGCACGCGATGCCTGACATCGAACGCACGGTGATCGTCGCGCACCCCGCGCAGCGCATGTTCGACCTGGTCGACGACGTGCCGCGCTATCCCGAGTTCCTGCCGTGGTGCGGCGGCGCCGAGGTGATGTCCCGCGACGACCGTGTCACCCGCGCGGCGGTCACCATCGCGTTCAAGGGGCTGCGCCAGCGCTTCGTCACCGACAACACGCGCACGCCGCCGTCGCGCATCGACCTCGCGTTCGTCGAGGGGCCGTTCCGGCGCCTGCACGGATCGTGGCTGTTCACCGCGCTGGCCGACGACGCCTGCAAGGTGCAGTTCCGGCTGCACTACGAGTTTTCCAGCCGCCTGCTCGAGAAGCTGATCGGTCCGGTCTTCGACCACATCGCCGGCACCTTCGTCGACCGCTTCATCGAGCGCGCCGACCGCACCGCGCCGCGCCCGTGAAGGTCAGCGTCGTGTTCGCGGCGGGGCAGGTTGCCGACGTGCGCGAGGTCGATCTGCCCGACGGCGCGACGGCGCGCGACGCGGTGGTCGAGAGCGGCCTGGCCGACCGGCTCGACCCCGCCGGCGGCGTTGCCATCTGGAACCGACCCGCGACGCCCGCCACCGCGCTGCGCGACGGCGACCGCGTGGAACTGCTGCGCCCGCTGCAGGTGGACCCGAAGCTCGCGCGCCAGCGCCGCGTCGCGCATCAGCGCCGGACCGGCGGGCGCTGACCGGGTGCGGTCGGCGTCGCGCCTGCCGACCGGGTCGATGCCGTCAGCGGCGCGACCGCCTCACTTGCACGACAGATCGACGTTGCGCTGCGCGGCGGCGAGTTCTTCGGCGATCTGGTCGTCGCTCAGGTAGTAGGCCTCGCCCGCGGCGGTGTAGCGCGTGACGCGGCCGCCGTTCTTCAGGCCGTTGACGCGCGCCTTCGACGACTCGCAGTTCTCGCGCTTCAGCGCCTCCTGGGCGCGATCGGCGGCGGCGCGCTTCTCGGCCTCCTGCTTCTCGAGGCGGCGCTTGCGGAACTCGGCGTCGAGATCCTTCGCGGTCTTCGGCGCGGGCTTGCTGCCGGGCGGCTTCGGCTCGCCGTCCTTCGCAGCGGCGTCGGCATCGCCCGCGTCGACCGGCGCCGGCGCTGCGGCCGACGGCGCCGCGGTCGCGCCGGCGACGCTGCGGTCGCACTTCACGCCCGGCGGCGGCTTGTCGCCGTAGTGCACGCCGCTCGCGTCCTTCCAGCGGCAGATCTGGGCATCGGCGGCGGTCGCCGCAGCGAGCAGGACGGCGGCGAGCGCGAGGCGGACAGCAGCGGACATCGGTCGGATCTCCTGGAAGGCAAGCGGGGAGTGGCGCGTCATCGTGCGACGGCACGGGCGGCCTGGGCGAGCCCGGCTTCGGCCAACGTACGGGCGCGCAGTGCCGCCGACAGCGTCGCGGCCGGATCCTGCGCGGCACGGGCCGCGCGGGCGGCCTTCAGCGCGTCGAACGCGGTCGTCCACAAGGCATCGGCCGCACGCGCACGCGCCACCGCGAGTTCGGCCTGCGCCAGCGCGTCGAGCGCCGCCGCGGCATCGTCCGGCAGGCCCGCTCGCTGGTCAGCCCACGCGTCGTGCGCGGCGGCCGTCATCACGTGGCCGGCGA
>JALORJ010000266.1 GCA_025459035.1 Burkholderiales bacterium | reverse complement strand
CCGAGATCCTCGGCGAGCAGGGCATCGTCGTCGCGCGCCGCACGATCGCGAAGTACCGCGAATCGCTGCAGATCCTGCCCGTCAACCTGCGCAAGTCGCTGTAGGGCCTCCGCCATGCGCCTCGTGTCCCGTCTGCTCACCGACGAGCGCGTCCTGCTGGACGTCGATGTCGTCAGCAAGAAGCGCGTCTTCGAGCACGTCGCGCTGATGTTCGAGAACACGCTCGGTCTGTCGCAGCGACACGTCTACGACGCGCTGTTCGCGCGCGAGCGTCTCGGCTCGACCGGTCTGGGTCAGGGCATCGCGGTCCCGCACGGGCGCATGAAGACGATCCGCGAGGCCGTCGGTGCGCTGGTGCGCACGCGCCAGCCGATCGCGTTCGAGGCCCCCGACGGCAACCCGGTCCAGCTGCTGTTCGTCCTGCTGGTGCCCGAGAAGGCCAACGAGGTCCACCTGCAGATCCTCTCCGAGCTTGCGGAGATGTTCAGCGACCGCGCGCTGCGCGCGGATCTGCTCGCCGCCCCCGAGGCCGCCGTCGCCCGGCGCCACGTCGTCGACTGGGAACCGCATGCCCCGACTCAGCATCGCGCGGCTGTTTGACGACAACCGTGCGCAGTTGAAGCTCGCGTGGGTCCAGGGCGACCGCGACGCGAGCCCGACCCTCGACTCCGAGCGCATCAACGCGTCGGGCAAGGGCCTGATCGGGCACCTCAACTTCATCCACGCGAACTGGATCCACATCTTCAGCCACACCGAGGCCGACTACCTCGCGCAGCTCGAGTCGCACGCGCGCGAGCGGATGCTGTCGACGCTGGCCGCCGACGGCGTCGCCTGCTTCGTCGTGAGCGACGGCGAGCGCCCGCCCGACTATCTGCGCGAGCTGGCGATGGCCACCGGCATCCCGATGCTGTCGAGCCCGCTGCCGTCGCTGCAGATCATCTGGGTGATCCGCACCTACCTCGGCCGCGAACTGGCCGAATGCGTCACGCGCCACGGGGTGCTGCTCGACGTGCTGGGCATGGGCTGTCTGCTGACCGGCGACAGCGGCGTGGGCAAGAGCGAACTGGCGCTCGAGCTGATCACGCGTGGCAGCGGCCTGGTGGCCGACGACGTCGTCGAGCTGTACCACATCGCGCCGCAGACCCTCGAAGGTCGCTGCCCCGAGATGCTGAAGGACTTCCTCGAGGTGCGCGGTCTGGGCATGCTGAACATCCGCACCATCTTCGGCGAGACGGCGGTACGGATGCGCAAGAACCTGAAGCTGATCGTCCAGCTCGAGCGCCCGGTCGGCGGATCGGTACCGGGCCTCGAGCGCCTGCCGCTGCACGCGACCGTCGAGGACATCATGGGCGTGCCCGTGCGCAAGGTGCAGCTGCCGGTGGCGGCAGGCCGCAACCTCGCGGTGCTGGTCGAGGCCGCCGTGCGCAACTACGTGCTGCAGCTGCGCGGCATCGACAGCACGCAGGACTTCGTGCGCCGCCAGGAGCGGCAGCTGGGACACCCCGATTGAACGCGACCGCACCGACCGTCGCGCCCCGGACCTCGTGCAGCTCGTCCTGATCAGCGGGCTGTCGGGCTCGGGCAAGAGCATCGCGCTCGACGTGCTCGAGGACAGCGGCCACTACGTCGTCGACAACCTGCCGGGACGACTGCTGTTCGCGCTGCTCGACACGCTCGCCGAACGCGGTACCGAGCGCGTCGCGGTGAGCGTCGACGTGCGCAGCGGCGAAGGCCTGGACCAGCTTCCCGAGGTCGGCCGCGCGCTGCGCATGCGCGGCGCGATGGATCTGCGCGTGCTGTTCCTCGATGCCGCCACACCCACGCTGGTGAAGCGCTACTCGGAGACGCGCCGGCGCCATCCGCTGTCCGACGGCGCACGCACGCTGCCGGAGTGCATCGAGCTCGAACGCGACCTGCTGGCACCGCTGCGCGAGATCGCGCACGTCATCGACACCACGAGCCTCGCGCCGAACACGCTGCGCACCTGGGTCAAGCAGTTCGTCGAGGTCGGTGCCGAGGCCGGCATCACGCTGCTGTTCCAGTCGTTCGGCTTCAAGCACGGCGTGCCGCTGGACGCCGACTACGTGTTCGACGTGCGCTGTCTGCCGAATCCGTACTGGGACCCGGCGCTGCGGCCGCTCACGGGACGCGACGCTCCGGTTGCGCGCTTCCTCGAGGCCGAGGCCGACGTGCGCGAGATGCGCGACGACATCCAGCGCTTCGTCGCGCGCTGGCTGCCGGCGTTCGATCGCGACAACCGCAGCTACATGACCGTCGCGGTCGGCTGCACCGGCGGTCAGCACCGCTCGGTGTGGATCGCGGAGTCCCTCGCCGCGGCGTTCCGCGGATCGCGCCACGCGCTCGTGCGCCATCGCGAACTCGGCAGCGGCGATCCCGCGCCGGCCGCCCGATGAGCGCTCCGCGGACCGTCACGCTCGCCCTGACCGGCGCCTCGGGCATGGCCTACGGCCTGCGCCTGCTCGAGACCCTGATCGGCGGCGGTGCGCGGGTGTGGCTGATCTATTCGCAGGTCGCGCAGATCGTCGCGCACCAGGAGCTCGACCTGCGCCTGCCCACGCAACCGCGCGAGGCGCAGCGCCACTTCGCCGAGCGCTACGGCGCGGCCGACGGGCAGCTCGCGGTGTTCGGGCGCGACGACTGGTACGCGCCGCCCGCCTCGGGCTCGAACCCGGCCGACGCGATGGTCATCTGCCCGTGCTCGATGGGGACCGTCGGCGCGGTCGCGGCGGGCCTCGCGAACTCGCTGATCGAGCGCGCGGCCGACGTGATGCTGAAGGAGCGTCGGCGTCTGGTGCTGGTGCCGCGCGAGACGCCGTTCTCGACGCTGCACCTCGAGAACCTGCTGAAGCTCGACCGCGCCGGCGCGGTGATCCTGCCGGCGAGCCCGGGCTTCTACACGCGCCCGCGCAGCGTCGACGATCTGGTCGACTTCGTCGTCGCGCGCGTCCTCGACCAGGTCGGCGTGGCGCACACGCTGCACGCGCGCTGGGGCGACGACCGCGTCGAGCCCCCGCCCACCGAGGCGCCCGAACCATGAGCGAATCGCGCACCCTCGTGACGCCGCTGTTCCCGCTGAACACGGTGCTGTTCCCCGGCGGCGTGCTGCCGCTTCGCATCTTCGAGCAGCGCTACCTGGAGATGACGAAGGCCTGCGTGCGCGACGGCACCGGCTTCGGCGTGTGCCTGATCAACGACGGCGGCGAGGTCGGCGGCCAGGCGATGCCGGCCGACGTCGGCACGATGGCGGTGATCGACCAGTGGGACATGCCGCAGCTCGGCATTTTCCATCTGCGCACGCGCGGGACCGAGCGCTTCCGCATCCTGTCGATGCGCACCGAGGCGCACGGCCTGATCGTCGGCGAGGTCGCGCTGCTCGACGCCGAGCCTCGCGCCGCGGTCGCCGAGCGTCACGAACCGTGCGTGGAGGTCTTGCGCCAGCTGGTCGAGAAATTCGGACCCGAGCACTTCCCGGCGCCGCACGACTACACCGACGCCTCTTGGGTCGGCTATCGCCTGATCGAGATCCTGCCGATCGACCGCTTCGAGAAGCAGCGACTGCTCGTCGGCAACGACGCGATCGCCCGCCTCGACCGCGTGCTGCACCTGCTCAAGCGAGGCTGAACGGCGTCGGGTCGACGGCGGCAAGCAGCGTCTTCACCGGCGCGGGCAGCGCGATGCGCGACAGCGCGTCGAAGCCGACCCAGCGCGCGCCATCGTCCTCGACCGTGCGTGCCGGCATGCGCGCGGCGTCGACCTGCAGCGGCCGGATGCGCAGACGAAAGTGCGTGAACGCGTGCTCGATCGGCGGGCGTTCGTGCAGCGCCTGCGGATCGATCGCGACACCGTGGGCGAGCCCGCAGGCCACCGCGGCGTGCGGACCGTCGATCTCCGGCGGGCACCACAGTCCGCCCCACACACCGCTGGGCGGGCGGCGCACCAGCCGTACGCGCGCGTCCGCGGTGACCAGCAGCAGCATCCACGTCTCGCGCTGCGGCGTCACGCGCGCCGGGCGCGGTGTCGGCAGCTGCGCCGTCCGGCCGTCGCGCCGGGCCACGCAGTCGGCCGCGACCGGACAGCGCGTGCACGCGGGCCGCGACCGGGTGCAGACGAGGTTGCCGAGGTCCATCAGCCCCTGGGTGTAGGCCTCGATCTCGCCGGCGGCGGGGTG
>JALORJ010000021.1 GCA_025459035.1 Burkholderiales bacterium | reverse complement strand
GACCACGCCGGCGCAGCGGCGCAGGCCCAGACCGGCATCGACGAGCGTGCCCGGGCGCCGCGCGTCGGCCGCCAGCGCCGGCACGTCGACGCGCAGCGCTGCCACGTCGAGCGCCTGCACGCGCGCGACGTCGGCATCGAGGGCGACCGCGCGCCCGCCCCGGTCGTCGATCGCGGTGACGAACAGCGACCCGGTCTCGCCGAGGCCGCAGACGACGTGGAAGGGCTCGCGCAGGCGGCGCACGGCACGGGCGAAGCGGGCCGCCTGCACGACCTGCTGGAAGCCGCTGTCCTGCATCAGCGCGAGCAGCTTGCCGATCGCGTACAGCCAGCCGACGACGGTCAGGTAGATCCAGCACGACGCCCACAGGCGCTGGGCGGCCGTGAACGGGTAGGGCGTCTCGCCGAAGCCGATGGTGGTCGCGGTGTAGCTCACCACGTAGAACGCGTGCAGGAAGCTGATGCGGATCGGTCGGCCGTGGTCGTCCATGCCCGGGATCGCGACGAGCCCGACGATGGCGACGGCATAGGTGACGATCAGCACCAGCAGCGGCGCGCGCATGCGCCGCAGGAACAGCAGCAGCACGCTGGCGTGGCGCGCCTCGCGGTCGACGTCGATGGCGGCCATCGCGTGCCGGCGCGTCAGCGGCGCAGCTGCGCCGTCTCGATGAGCAGCAGGATCACCGACACCACGTTCGCGAGGAACGCACCGCCGGCGAGCGACACGATGCTGGCGACGTCGCCACGGCTCAGGCCGTCGGCCGAGATGTGCGCGGCCCAGCCCCAGATCACGGCCCCGGCGAGCAGCTGCAGGTCGGCGACGAGACTCGCCGCGAGCTGGATCGCGCCGGTCTGCGTGCGATCGCCGAGCTTGAGCACCGTGGCAATCAGGTTGACGACGATGGCGGCGAACATCTCGCCCACCGGGTGCAGCGACGCGTCGCCGATGTCGCCGACGAAGAAACCGAAGTTGAGCGTCATCGCCAGCACGATGAAGAAGCCGAAGACGACCTTCTCGAGATTCATCGGGCACGCCTCGCGCCGGGGCAATCGACGCGCCGGCTTGTCGCACGCGCGCCTGCGGGCGTCAACGCGGTCGCCCGACCGTCGCGGCCTCGGCTACATTCGCGCCCGGGACGGACCGCTCGCCGGTTCGAAGACACGACAGATCGAACAAGGAGTCCGAACGATGACCGGTGTGCTGCTGATCGGCCTGCCCGCCCTGGTGGTGGTGGGTTGCCTCTTCTGGGTGTTGTCCTTCGCCAACGCGCAGGCGGACGTGGATTCCGACCGCTGGAAGCAGCAGGGCCTGAAGTGATCGCGTGCCGGTGACGGGGCCGTCGGTCCCGCGCCGCGCCCGGATGCGAAAACGCCCCGCAGCCTGACCGCTGCGGGGCGTTTCGTTTGCTGCGTGGGCGCCGCGCGCCGGGGCCTGTTGGCAGCAGCCCCCGGCGCGCGGACCGCGATCAGGCGGCCGACTTGCGACGGCGTGCCGCCGCGAAGCCCGCCAGACCCAGACCCAGGCCCATCGCCGCGTACGTGCTCGGCTCGGGCACGGCCACGACCATGTGGTTGTCGGTCTCGAAGGCGTTGCTCGGCGACTTGAACACGACCGAAGTCAGGGTCTCGCCGGGCGCGGTCGCGATGTTCACGTACATGCCCTTCGAGCGGTCGCCGTTCGCGGTGCTGCCCAGAAGCGTCGACACATCGCCGCCGGTGATGGTCTTGGTGCCGGCCGACGAGGTGATCTCGAGCACGTTGTACTCGTCGGGCGAACCCCACCAGAACCCGAAGTACGTCGTGGGCAGCAGGAAGGTGACCGTGGCGGGCGAGCTCGACGGCACGACGGCGTTGGTCGGTGCACCCTGGTTGCCGCCCGGGCCGACGTGCAGGTACTTCGACGTGTCGAAGCCGGCCTGGGCATCGGGCGGTGCGGCGGACACCGAGCCGCTGCCGCTGACGATCGTTCCGCCCGTGTAGCTGGCGATCCCGGCCAGCCACGTGCCGTCGAAGTCGTTGAGCATGAGCGCCCCGGTGACCGTGGAGGTCTGGCCGATGGTCGTCATGGGGTCGTCGAAACCGCCAGTGGTGACGGTGATGGCGTGCGCGTCGACGCCGGCAGCGGCAAGCGCCGCTGCAAGAAGCAGCTTCTTCATGGTGCAGGTCTCCAGATTGACGTTCGAGGAGCGCCGGGGGTCAGCCGGTCGTCCATGGCCATCGGGGGCCACGCCTGGAATCTGCACCAGTTCCGCCGTCGGCGGCAAGCGACACGAAGGCGCTCACTGCGACATTTTTTCGAACACCCGCGCCAGTCGAGATCGGGCACGACCGGCGGGGCGCACGCACGGCGAGGCGGGCCGAGGCCCGCCCCGCCGTGAACGGCTTACCGCTTCGCCGCGCGACGACGCGCCGCGAAGCCCAGCAGGCCGAGGCCCAGACCCATCGCCGCGTACGTGCTCGGCTCGGGGACGGCCACGATCATGTGGTTGTCGGTCTCCATCGCGTTGCTCGACGACGAGAACACCACCTTCGTCAGGCTCGTGCCGGCGGCCGCCGCGATGTTCACGTAGTAGCCGATCGACTGGTTGCCGCCGCCGTTGTTGCCGTTGGCGACCGGCAGACCGTCGAGGAACGTGCCGTCGAACGTCAGCGTGTCGCCGTTGCTCTGCTCGACCGTGAACCCGTTGTAGCTGTCGGGCGAGCCCAGGTAGAAGCCGAAGTACGTGACCGGCTGGCTCCACGCCGCGAGGTCGATCGTCGCGGTCGTCGAGCTGCTGACCGAGCCGCCGCCGGGGCCGACGTGGAAGTAGCTCGACGTGTCTCCGGGCGGGGCGGCGGTGACGCCACCGATGTTGCCGCTGACGACCGCGCCGCCGGTGTAGAGGCCGGCGCCGGGATCGACGCCGTCGAAGTCGCGCAGGAAGGTCGCGCCGGCGATCGCGGAGATCTGGCCGATGCCGGGCGCCGCGTTGCCGCCCTTGGTGATGGTGATCGCGTGGGCGCTGGCGCCGACGCCGGCGAGCGCAGCCGCGAGAACGAGTTGCTTGAACATGAGGAGGGTCTCCGTCGGTTCGAGAGTGCGATGCACACCGTGCGCATCGCAGGCAGGGCTTCGGGGGCCCGCCGACCCTTTGGCAAGGACAGGGCCAGCCTCGCGTCGACCCGTCGCGATCGCGCGTGTGCCGATCGCGGATCACGTGCCGCAGCCGCTTCGCGGATGATCGAGATCCCCCTTCCTGCAGAGGTCGACGCCCGCCTCGCGCGGCGCCGCCGCAGCACACGAACCGATCGCCATCCACCGGACTCGCGCGCCATGCCGCTCTACAACCCGTCGCATTTCGTCCAGTCAGACCCTGACGCACAGCGTCAGCTGATCGCCGCGCATCCGCTGGCGACGCTGGTCATCCACGCAGCCGCCGGCCTCGAGGCGCATCACATCCCGCTGCACGCGATCCCGCCCGCGACCGAGGTCGGCGACGACCGCTGGCGACTGCGGGGGCACGTCGCCCGCGCGAACCCGCTGTGGCGCGACATCGGCGACGGCTGTCCGGCGCTTGCCGTGTTCCACGGCCCGCAGGGCTACGTGACGCCGTCGTGGTATGCATCGAAGGCGCGCGACGGCAAGGTGGTGCCGACCTGGAACTACGCCGTGGTGCACGCCCACGGTCGGCTGACGGCGCACGACGATCCGCGGTGGGTGCACGCGCTCGTGACGCGCCTGACCGATCAGGCCGAAGCGCCGCGGCCTGCACCCTGGGCGGTCACCGACGCGCCGTCACCGTACGTCGAGCAGATGCTGCGGGCCCTGGTCGGGATCGAGCTGCGCGTCGAGCGCTTCGAGGGCAAGTGGAAGCTGTCGCAGAACCGCTCGCAGGACGACCGCGACGGTGTGGTACGAGGCCTGGCCGACCCCGGCGACCCGCATGCGCAGGCCGAATTGCATGCGTGGATCGACCGCGCACAGCGCGGCGGCTGACGCCCGGGGCGCGGGATCAGCGCAGGGTCGGCGCACTCGCCGCGAGCGTCGGCTCGGTGCCGCCGCTGCCCGGCTCGCCGGGGGCGAGCAGGCCGACGATCAGCACGGCGATCACGACGACGGCGGTGTTCCTGAGGATGAGCAACAGCATGAAGTCGGTTCCGGTCTCGGGCGGCAGGGAACGATGCGTTCCACGACGCAAGGATGATGCCTGTGTGTTGCAGTGCAGCGCCAGCGGCCATCCGCCGTCAGGCTCACCCGGCGCAAGGCGCTGTCGCTGCGCGCACGCTCGCGGGCAGGCGCCTTGGATCGCGACGTCCGTGTGCTGCATCGCACTGCAAAGGCGCATTCCCGGACCAGTGTCGCTGCATTGCGACAAAGGCGGTCTGCCCGCGATGATCGCGGTCCGCCCGGTCCGGAGAATCTCGTGACGCCGTTTCCACCGCCCGCGCGCCGGCCGCTGCCGGTCGCGCGCATCCTGCCGCAGGACACCGCGCTGCTCGTGATCGACATGGAGCGCGACTTCGTCGACGCCGGCGCCGTGCAGCAGACGCCGGGCGGGCGCGCGCTGGTCCCGGCCGTCAATCGCCTGATCGCGTGGGCGCGCACCCACCGGCTGCCGGTGATCTTCACCCACGAGATGCATCGCCCCGACCTGAGCGACTACGGCATCGAGCTCGAGTACGACCCGGTCCACTGCCTCGAAGGCACCGCGGGCTGCGAACTCACCGACGACCTCGACGTGCAGCCGGGCGACACGCACATCCTCGCCAAGCGGCGCTACGACAGCTTCGTCGGCACCGACCTCGACCTCGTGCTGCGCGGCCGGCGCATCGCGAACCTCGTGTGCTGCGGCGTGACCACGCACTGCTGCGTGATGAGCACCGTCTACACCGCACGCAACCTCGACTACCGCGTGCTGGTCCCCGCGGACGCCGTCGCGGCCGTGTCGGACGCGCACCAGGCGGCGGCGCTGCTGTGCATGAGCGACGTGTTCGCGTACGTGACGGATGTCGCGAGCGTCGTCGCGCTGTGGGCGGCGCCCGCTGGCGCAGAGGTGGCCGCGTGATCGACCCTGCCCGCGCACTCGCGGGCGCGATGGCGCCGCGGCCGACGGCGGACGCAGCGCATGCCGTGCGCTCCGGGCTGCTGATCGGCGCGGCGGGGCGGCTGGGCGAAGCCCTGCTCGAGCGGCTTGCAGCGCGCGGCCCGATCCATGTGGCGGTGACCGCGCCGTTCACGTCGACCTTCGGCAACGTGGTGCCGTGGTCGATGTCCGCGGAAGCGGCGACCGAGACCACCGCCCTGCCGCCGGTCGACGACCTGTGGTGCGTCACCGGCGGGGCACCGGGCTTCCACCGACGCGACGCCGCGTACCGCGCCTTCGATCGCGCCGAGGCCGTGGCGCTGGCGCGCGCGGCGCACCGTGCCGGCGTGCGCCGGGTGGTGAGCATCGCGCCACTGGCTGCGCTGCATCAGCTGAACGCGGACGGGCTCGGGCTCGCGGATCTCGACGAGGCGCGCATCGTCGCGATGGGTTTCGAAGCCGCCGTGTTCGTGCGCCCGACCCCGGACGAAGTGCGCACGCGTGCCGGCACGTGGCCCGAACGACTGGCGCAGTGGTGGCTCGGCACGCTCGCGCACTACCTCACGCCGCGCGCGCTCGCACCGATGGACTCGGCGACCGCGGCGCGCGCCATCGTCGAAGCCACCGCGCCGCTGCTGCGCGGCGACCACGTGATCGGCGCGAGTCGCCTGCAGGCCGCTCTCGGCCACAGCGGCAGCCGGGCCTCGATCCGCCGCTGAACCGCCCGCCCGGCGGCGCCGTCGGGCGTCCTGGAGCTGGCGACGTGGACCGCGTGGCGGGTGGTCAGACCTTGAAGCGGCCGACGATGTCGTCGAGCGCGCGCGCCCGCGCCGCGAGGTCGGCCGCCGATGCCAGCCCGGTCTCGCTGTCGGCACGCGCGTCGTCGACCAGTCGCAGGATGCGCTCGACGTCGGCCTTCATGCGGCCGCCGGTGGCGCGCTGGCGCGACGTCGCGGCGGCGATGTCGCCGACGCGTTCGAGCACCGCCCGCAGTTCGGTCGAGATCGCGTCGACGGCCGTGGCGGCGTCGCCCGACATGCGCGCGCCGATCTCCACATCCGCGACCACCGCCCCCACGCTGTCGACCGCTGCGGTGCTCTCGGTCTGGATGCCGGCGATCATCTCGCCGATGCGCTTGGTCGCCGCGGCCGTGCGCTCGGCCAGCGCCCGCACTTCGTCGGCCACCACCGCGAATCCGCGGCCCTGCTCGCCGGCGCGCGCCGCTTCGATCGCCGCGTTCAGCGCGAGCAGGTTGGTCTGGTTCGCGATCTCGGTGATCACGCGCACGATGCTGTCGATCTCGCGCGAGCGCTCGCCGAGGCGTCCGAGCGTCGCGGACAGGCCGGCGACGCGCGCGTTGATCTCGTGGATGCGCGTGGCGGTCGCCTGCATGTCGGCCGCGACGCGCGCCGCGGCGGTCGCCATCTCGCGCGCGGCGCCGTCGCTCGCGGCCGCGTTGTCGGCGACGGCCTCGACCGAGACCACCACTTCGTCGACGGACGTCGCGACGGTGCGCGCGGCGTCGGCCTGGTCGGAAGCGCGCTTCGCCGCGGCGCGCGCCGCCGCGTCGATCGCGCCCGACGCCGTCGACACCGTACCGCTCTCGCCGCGGACCTGCGTGAGCAGGGTCTGCACATGGCTCACGAAGCCGTTGAACGCGGTCGCGATGCGCCCGGTCTCGTCGGTCGACCGGACCGTCACGCGTTGCGTCAGGTCGCCGCCGCCGGCGGCGAGCGCGCCGACCGCCCGCTCGAGGCGCACCAGCGGTCGCAGCGTGCGGCGAAGCACGAACAGCATCAGCACGCCGAACACGACCGCCGCGACGACACAGACCATCGCGAACACGATCGCCACGCGGTTCGCGCCCGCGTAGAGCGCGCCCCGCGGAATCGACACGACCAGCGTCCACGGCGCGTCGGCGCCCGGCAGCGCGACCGGCTCCAGGAGATGCACCATGCCATCGGACTCGTACGCGGTGGAGCGACCGGCCGACGCCTCGCGGCGCACGTCGGCCGGGATCTCGTCGGCGGGCTTGCCGAGGCGCGCGGCATCCGGATGCGAGGCCCAGTGACCGTTGCCGGACACCACGGCCACCTGTCCGCCGTACGGATGCAGGTTCGCGAGCCGCGCGTTCAGCGCATCGAGGGTGTAGTCGATGTTCGAGATGCCCACCGCGCGGCCGTCGACCCGGACCGGCGCACTCATGGTGATCATCAGCACTTCCTTGCCGCCCACCGGATAGGCGTACGGATCCAGCAGCACCGCTGCGCCTCGCTGGATCGGCTTGACCCACCAGTCGTTCTTGCCCGGCGTGTCGTAGTCGACCAGCGGCTCGACCTGCGCCTTCCCGCTCGCGTTGCGCGTGTAGTACGGGATGTAGCGTCCGGACGCGTCGGTCCCGGTCGTGTTGGCGAACTTCGCGTCCTGCCCGTCCCACGCGTTGGCCGCGAACGCGATCGCGATGCCGAAGATGCTGGGCGTGCGCTCGATCGCGCGGATCTGGTACTCGTCGAGGATGCGTCGCGACGGTGCAGGCTCGACGCGCTTGACGGCCTCGGCGAAGTGCGCTGCCGACTCGACGCGCGCGAGCAGGTCCTTGAAGTCGCCCTCGATGCGACGCGCCTCGGCGCTTGCGGTGGTCCGCGCCGTCGAGCGCACCTCCGCGCTGACCTCGGTCCGCAATCGGACTGCGTTCACGATGCCGACGACGAGCAGGGCGACCACCAGCCCGGCCAGCACGAGCGCGACGATGCGCGCGGTCATCGAATTCTTCAGGGCATTCATGCGGGGGCGGGTCCGGGATCGGCGCCGACGGCGCTTCGACCGCTCGATGTTGCCGCAAGCCCCGTTCAACCGGTCGCCCAGCGCGGGCCCACGCATCGCCGGCGATGCCGGGCGCGCGGATTGCATGCATCTTCTGGCTGTCCGCCGCACGCCGAGAGGAGACCGCTCCGATGCCCGCCGCCGACCTGTCCTGCGCGCTGTGCCTGCTGGCCGCCGGCCCGCGCCGCCCGCCGAGCCATGCGCTCGCGCCCGCGCTGCAGCCGCTGTTCGACGAACTGGCGGCGTGTCGCACCGACGCGCATGCCGCGCAGATCGAGGACCGCATCTGGACGCTGTGGATGTACCACCCGCACCACGTCGCGGCGCGCCATCTCGACCGCGCCGCCACCGAGATCGCGGCGCAGTGCCACGACCTCGCCGAGACCCGCCTCGCGCAACTGGTGCGCCGCGCCCCCGACTACAGCGAGGCGTGGAACAAGCGCGCGACGCTCTACTACCTGCAGGAGCGCGACGCCGAGTGCGTCGACGCGCTGTGCCACGTGCTCGACCTGGAGCCGCGTCACTTCGGCGCGATGTGTGCGCTCGCCGAGATCCTCGACACGCACGGCGATGCCGCCGGCGCGCGCTTCGCGTTCGCGGCGGCGCTGCGCGTGCACCCGCGTCACCCCGAAGCCCGGACGCGGCTCGCCGCGCTGCACTGACCCGCCGCGCACTGCTCCGGGGACGCCGCAGTCCCGCACCGGGGCGGTGCTAGCCTCGGCGGCATGGTCGACGCGACGTTCCCGCCGCCCCCGCCGGACGGCCGCGACGCCGCGCCGTCCCCGCACTGCTTCACGCGCCGCGAACCGCTGTCGGCCTATCTGGCCTGCGACACGCACATCTCGTCCTCGGCGCTGCGGCGCTTCGAGCGCACCGGCCGCGCGCCGCAGGACACGCTGGCGCCGGATCCGACGCCGCGCGAGGCGTCGCTCGGCGACGCGTTGCATGCACTGCTGCTCGAGCCCGACCGCTTCGCGCTCGAGTTCTTCGGCATGGACGGCGAGGACCCGCCGCGCGGCGACGTCGCGTTGCCGGAACTGCTGCAGCGCACGTGGCTGTCGTCGCGCGACTGCACCGCGCTGCGGCTCATGCAGCGCAACGTGCGCGCGTGCACCCGCGCGCCGCTGGCGCAGTGGCTCGACACCGGTGCCAAGGAGCTGTCGCTGTACTGGGAAGACGCCGACGGCATGCGCTGGAAGGGGCGGCCCGACTGCTTCGTCGACGGCGTCGTCGTCGAGCTCAAGACCACCACGGACGTGCGCCCGCAGCGCTTCGCGAAGTCGCGCCGGCGCTTCGGCTACGACCTGCAGGCGGCGCTGTACGTCGAGGGCGTCACGCGGCTGACCGGCCGCCGGCCGCGCTTCGTCTACGTGATGGCCGAGTCCGTCCGACCGCACTCGGTGTGGACCCAGGAGCTCGACGCCACGGAGATCGCGGTCGCGACCGAGGCCCTCGCGAACCTGAAGGCGCGCTTCCGCGCGGCGTGGGACGCGCACGCCGCTGCGCGATACTGCGCGCCGACGTCGCCGGTGCTCGCGGCCGACGCCATCCCCCCTCTCGCCCCCTGATCCGTCCTGCCATGCGCCGCATCACGCTCACCCGCTTCCTGATCGAGGAACAACGCAACCGCAACGTCATCGAGACCGATCTGCGCCTGCTGATCGAAGTGGTGGCACGGGCCTGCAAGTCGATCAGCCTCGCGGTCGGCAAGGGTGCACTCGCCGGTGTCCTCGGCAGCGCCGACGTCGAGAACGTGCAGGGCGAGGTGCAGAAGAAGCTCGACGTCATCTCCAACGAGATCCTGCTCGAGGCCAACGAGTGGGGCGGCCACCTGGCGGCCATGGCGTCGGAGGAGATGGAGCACCCCTACGCGATTCCGCACCGCTATCCGAAGGGCGAGTTCCTGCTGCTCTTCGACCCGCTCGACGGGTCGTCGAACATCGACGTCAACGTGTCGATCGGCACGATCTTCTCGGTGCTGCGCTGTCCGGAAGGCGTCGAGCAACCGGAGGAGAAGCACTTCCTGCAAGCCGGAACCGAGCAGGTGTGCGCCGGCTACGCCGTCTACGGACCGACCACGGTGCTGGTGCTGACGCTCGGGCGCGGCGTGCACTGCTTCACGCTCGATCGCGAACTCGGGAGCTTCGTGCTCACGCAGCGCGACCTGTCGATCCCGGCCGACACGAAGGAGTTCTCGATCAACATGTCGAACATGCGCCACTGGGACGCCCCGGTGCGCCGCTACGTCGACGAACTGCTCGCCGGCAAGTCCGGTCCGCGCGCGAAGGACTTCAACATGCGCTGGGTGGCGTCGATGGTGGCCGACGTGCATCGCATCCTCACGCGCGGCGGGGTCTTCATGTACCCGCGCGACGCCCGCGAACCGTCGAAGCCCGGCAAGCTGCGGCTGATGTACGAGGCCAATCCGATGAGCTTCATCGTCGAGCAGGCCGGCGGCATGGCCACCGACGGTCACCGCCGCATCCTGTCGATCGGCCCGCAGTCGCTGCACGAACGCGTCGCGGTGTTTCTGGGGTCACGCCACGAGGTCGACCGCGTGACGCGCTACCACGCCGACGCCTGATCGATCGCGCTGCGGCGTGCGGACACGGGTCCGCGCCGCGACGGCGCGAACGACCCGCAGACCACGAACGGACCACGAGAACGACGAAGCCCCGCAGGGCGGGGCTTCGGGTGACGCGGCTGCCGCGTCGCCGGGCAGGGACGACGCGCGATCGCGCGTCCCTGCGAGGGTTCAGCTCAAGTGACCGCTGATCAGCTTGGTCATCTCGAACATCGAGACCTGCTTCTTGTTGCCGAAGACGGCCTTGAGCTTGTCGTCGGCGTTGATCATCCGCTTGTTCGCCGCGTCCTGGAGCTTGTGCTTCTTGATGTAATCCCAGACTTTCTTGGTGACTTCGGTGCGCGGCATCGGCATCGCGCCCGTCACGGCCGCGAGCGTCGCGCTCGGCGTCATCGGCTTCATGAACGCGGCATTGGGCGTGCGCTTGGCGGCTGGCGCTTTCGCGACCGGCTTCTTCGCGACGGCCTTCGGAGCTGCCTTGGCCGGTGCGGGCTTCTTCGCGGGGGCCGCCTTCTTCGCGGGTGCGGCTGCCTTCTTGGCAGGCGCCGCCTTCTTCGCGGGTGCGGCGGGTTTCTTGGCTACGGCCATCGATGTGCCTCCGGATTGGATGTGGAAGTGTTGCCGGTTGTGTCCGTGAGGTGAGCGCATCGCTCGGGACGGCTGGCCTCGCGCGTTCGATGCGACCCCGGATCGGTACCGACCTTCCCCCTCCGGCGAGGCCGCTCCGATCGCGGTCGAGAATGCACAAAGCCCTCTGGCATGACAAGCGTTTTTCCTCTGCACGAACGCCCGCGTTCCAGAGGGAAACGCAGTGCTATCTTGGGCGCGTCAACCCGAGCCGGAGATCTCGGCCATGCCGCCATTCGCCTTCCCGATCGCCGGTGTGCGCGTGCGCGCCGTCGTCGTCGCCGCGACGATGCTGTCGTGCGCGCCGGCGTTCGCCGAGACCCTCGCCGTCGACACCGAGCCCGCCGGCCCCGCGGCACGCAACACGACGGCGGCAACCCCCGCGCCAGCGCCCTACGTCGGCTACACCGGCACCCTGTGGAACGTCGACTACGGCGTGATGCGCGGGCGCTGCGATCGCGCCGCGGTCGCGACGGCCCTGGGTGACCCGAAGGCCGCCGTGCCGGGTCAGCCGCCGGTGGCGCTGCTGTCCGGCGTCGATGCCGACGGCGCGGATCGCGCATGTGCCGCGCATGCGATCGAACTGCTGCGCAACGGCCGCACGGTGCGCTGGAAGGGCACCGGCGGCACGATGTCGGTCACGCCGATGCGCGACACGGTGTCCGGGGCCCAGCCATGCCGCGATGTCGTGCTGCGCGGCCTCGGCAAGCCGCAGCGCGCGACGGCCTGCAGCACCGAGGCAGGCGTCTGGCAGCTCGTCAGCCGCTGAACGCGTCGGCGCGACCGAGCGTCGCGCCGAACTTCTCGTCGAACTTCGCGACCTTCGGCGCCACCACGAAACGGCAGTACGGCTGACCGCCGTTGCGCGCGAAGTAGTCGTGGTGGAAGGCCTCGGCGGGCCAGAAGCGCGTGGCCGGTGCGATCTCGGTCACGACCGGATCGGGCCAGATGCGCGCGCGGTCGAGGGCCTCGACGGTCGCGATCGCGGCGCGCCGCTGCGCGTCGTCGTGGAAGAAGATCGCCGACCGGTACTGCGTGCCGACGTCGTTGCCCTGGCGGTTGCGCGTGGTCGGATCGTGCGTCGCGAAGAACACGTCCAGAAGATCTTCGTAGCGGACCTGCGTCGGGTCGAACTCGATGCGCACGGCTTCGGCGTGTCCGGTGTCGCCTTCGCACACCTCGCGGTAGGTCGGTGCGTCGGTGTGTCCGGCGGTGTAACCGGACACCACGCGCCGCACGCCCTTCATGCGCAGGAACACCGCCTCGGTGCACCAGAAGCAGCCCCCCGCCAGCGTCGCGACCGCCAGCCCGGCGGGCACCGCGTCGTCCATCGTCGTGCTCGTCATCGTGTTCCTCTCGTCGATCGTCGGGTGACGAGACAGACCGACGCGCCCGGCCGACGTTCCGCATCGATCACGTCGGCGTAGAGCCGCGCGAGTCGCGCCGCGAGGGCGTCGGCGCGCCATTCGCGCACCCACGCCTGCCCGCCCTGCGCCAGCGACGACCGCAGGGCCGGGTCGGCCGCGAAGCGCAGTACCGCATCGGCGAACGCCGCCTCGTCGTCGTCGGGCACGAGCGCCCCACGGCCGGTGCCGACGACATCGCGCGTGCCCATCACCGCCGTCGAGATCACCGGCACACCCGCCGCCATCGCCTCCAGCAGCACCAGACCCTGCGTCTCGGTGCGCGACGCGAACACGAACGCGTCGGCCGCACGGTAGCAGTCGACCAGCGTCGTCGCGCGGTCGAGGTAGCCGACGAAGTGCACCGCGTCGGCGAGCCCGAGCGTGCGTGCGAGCGCGCGCAGCGACGCGTCCGCAGGACCTTCGCCGGCGATCACCAGCCGCGCGTGCGGCGCCCGCGCGTGCACCCGGCCGAACATGCGCAGCAGGAAGTCGATGTTCTTCTCGAACGCGACGCGCCCGACGAACAGCAGCACGAGCGCACCGGCGTCGATGCCGAGGGCCGCGCGGAAGCGCGCCCCGTCCCCGCCCGCGAACGCCGCGAGCGGAATGCCGGTCGGGATCACGTGCATCGGCGTGGTCACGCCGTACGCGACGAGCGCATCGCGCATCGGTGTCGACGGCACCACCAGCGCGTCGACCGCATTGCACTGGTGCCGCGACAGCGCGCGCGCCGCGGCGCGCATCCACGCGCGCGGCATGCCGGGGACGTAGTGGAACAGGTACTCCTCGAAGAACGTGTGGTAGGTCTCGATCACCGGCACGCGAAGCGCGCGCGCGAGCGCGATGCCGGCGCCGTGCGCCGCGAACGGCGTCTGCACGTGCACGAGGTCGAAGCCCCGCGGGCGCAAGGTGTCGACCAGCGCGCGGACGCGGCCGGGCCGCATCAGCCGGTCCTCCGGATCGAACGGCACCCGCCACGACGCCACGCGCAGCACGTCGGGGTCGTCGGGGTCCGAGCGGCCCGGATACTCCGGTGCGATCAAGGTCGACGCGTGACCGGCGGCCGCCAGCTCGGCGCGGAACGTCCGGATCGACGTCGACACCCCGTTGACCCGCGGGAAGTGGACGTCCGACACCATCAGGATCCTCATGGGCGCGGCAGGGTGCGCGCCCGATGTGACAGCCGCGCGACGTCGCTCGATCGGGACGACGGGCGCCTCCCGCACGACGCCATGCGGCAACCGGACTGACGCGCGGCGTCACGCGGGCGTGCGTGCGGTCCGGCAACCCCGCCGCCGGCGCGGGGCCCTCGCGCGGGTCGCCGACCGGCGCGACGGCCGGCGTTCGACTCGGCCCGACCCGGGCGTCGCCGTCCGATGGTGCGGCAGGCCGGTGCCGCCCCCATCGCTGGCACGGCCTTCGCTAAACCGGACGCGTCACCGGATCTGCAGCGCCCCCGGAGCCTCCCCGGACCCGCCACTGCTGGTGCCCCTGCCGACGACCGCCGCGCTCGTAGTCGACCCGAACTTGCGGGTCGGCCGCCCGCGGCGGTCGAAGGCGCCATCGCAGCGCCTGCATCGGTCGCGGTAGACGGCGCCTTCCGACGCCCGCTACCTTCCGGAGCAGGAATCGCGGCATCCCGTGTCACGGGGTGCACGACGGTTCCATCAACGATCTGGAGACCTGCATGACTTCGCTTCGACCTCTCGCGGTCGGGTGTGCGCTTGCCTGCGCCGCCCTCGCCGCTCCTACCGCCGGTGCTGCCGGCATCGGCCCCTTCGCGGCATGGAACGCCGTCATCTTCGACGACTTCGTCGGCAACAACAGCGACGTCGAAGGCGGCCTCGCCGTCGGTGACGACGTCACCATCACCGGTGGCTTCGGCATCAACTCGAAGAACACGTCCGGCGACGGCACCTACGTCTTCGTCACGGGCGACGCGCTGACCTGGACCTCGTCCGGACAGGTGTACCGAACCGACCGTCGCACCGCGATCGGCGGAAGCCGTACGACCTCGGGCAGCGTGAACTTCCAGGGCGGCGTCGACAATCCGCCCGCGACCCCGCCGGTGGACTTCGCGGCGCTGCGCACGCTGGCGAGCGCGATGTCGCAGGACGCGAACGCGCTGGCCACGACGGGCACGTCGGTGCGCCACGGCTGGGGCGGCGTCGAGTTCTTCGGCACGGGCGCCGCGATCGAGGTGTTCGACATCGCGGCCGCGGACTTCAACAACGCGAACACGTTCCTGATGTCGGGCATCTCCAGCACCGCCAACGTCATCATCAACGTGCTGGGGACCGATGTCGTCATCCGCAACGTCGAGTCTTCGGTGCCCTTCGGCGGCAGTCGCAGCACGCTGCTGAACCTGCCTTCCGCGTCGCGCCTGTTCATCGAGAACACGAGCCCGCACGCGAGCATCCTCGCGCCGTCGGCGAACATCGTCGGCCAGAACGGGCACATCGAGGGCACGGTCATCGCGAGAAACTTCGGGGGATCGACCTTCGCGAACGGCACGTCGCTCGAACTGCACTTCGATCCGTACACCGGT
>JALORJ010000020.1 GCA_025459035.1 Burkholderiales bacterium | reverse complement strand
GCAGGGTGAGCGCGCGCTCGTGGCGCTGGCGATGGCGCGCGCACAAGCCCGCGCCGCGCCGCGCTGATCGCTTGCGACCCGATGTGCGGTGCGCATGCGTGTTCCCCGTGTCGGTCGGTCCGCGCAGCTCCCGCAAGGCTTCGTCCTGCCGGTGTCGGTCGCGATGAAGCGTCACGAGGCACGCTATCTGGAGGTGCTCCAGGCGTTCTCGAAACCCGTGCGCGACCTGTGGTCGGTAACCATGATCGACGACCACGACTTCGATCTGCGCTTCAAGGGCGATGCCAGTGTGTATCGCTCCTGGGACGCGACCGACGCGGTGGAGTTCGTCGTCGACATGGCGGCGGAAGCCCTGGAACGAGACCTTCGCGAAGAGACGACGCGGCTCGCTGCGTTCGACCGCGTCCGGGCGGCCATCGACGCACGCTTCGACATTCGCGGGAGCACCCTCGCGACACTGATCGACATCGCGCTCGACAACGATGGCGCGATCTCCGCGAGCAAACGAAGCCGGTTCGTGAAACAGGTGACGGAAGCGGCCTTCGGCGCCATCGAGGATGAAGTTCGGCGTGCGCTTCGGGTCGCCGGGTGAGCGCGGGCTGCGGTCGACCGATCGGTCATTCGCCCGGATCCGCTGTCGCGACGGCTTGCTGCCGAGGTTCGTCGCGACCCGCCGTCATGCCGTGAACCGCCCCCGCGCCTGGAGCGCCCGCAGCGTCGGCGAGTGCAGGTCGAGGCAGGTCAGGAAGTCGATCGTGCGGAATTCGCGATCGATCGCGGGCGGGCCGCAGACGGTGGCGCCGATCGCGAGGTAGGCCGACAGCAGTCTCGGGATCGGTGGCGGCGTTGCCGCGACGCGATCCAGCGGGCAAGCAAACGGCGCGTGCGGTCGCGTGCGCCATCGCGCCGGCGCCAGGTGCAGCAGCAGGTGCTGCCACGCCGCGGCGCCGAACGCCGGATCCTGGGACGTGAGCGAGCTGCAGCCGATCAGCCAGCGCGCACCATGCGCGTCGGCGTACTGCGCAATGCCGCGCCACAGCAGGTTGAGGACCGCGAAGTTGCGGTGCCGGCGGTCGATGCAGGCCCGTCCCAGTTCGAGCATCCGGCTGCGGTGACGCTCGAACGGCGCGAAGTCGAACTCGCGGGCGCTGTACCAGCCCAGAGCGCTCGCCGCGCGCGCGCCGCTCTGCATGCGGTAGGTCCCCACGACGCGGCCGTCGACGGCATCCTCGACCAGCAGGTGATCGCAGACGGCGTCGAATGCATCCGTATCCAGTCCGGTGTCGTACGAGGCGGCAAGGCCCTCGTCCAGTTCGACGTTGAACACGTTGAAGCGCAGGGCCTGGGCCGCGCGGATGTCGCGGGCATCGCCGGCAAGTCGCATCCGGTAGGCCGGACCGGGGGCTGTCGCGTCGAACAGGAGGGTCGAAGTGTCGGGACGAGGACGCACGGTGGACGCGCTCCAGGGCGAGATGTGGCCCATACGCGGGCCGGGCCAGATCGGACGCACCCCGCCGCGTGGCGGTACGGCACGCCGCCGGCGGGCGTCGGTGCCGGCGGCTCACGGCGCCATCGGCCGGAGGGCGCGTGCCGCTTGACCGCACACGCGCGCTGCGGCGCGGCCCGCTCGTGAGCGCGGTCGCGGTCATGCTGGCGGCAGTCGGCTGTGCGCCCCCCGGGCCGCAGACGTCGGCGGATGCCGTCGAGTTGCTGCGGCGTCCGATCCCCGACGCCGGTGGCCCGGGCATCGCCGGCAGCGCACTGTTCGCCGGTGATCCGCAGGCGCTGCGGCTCATCCTCGTGCACGGCACGCCCGGCTCGGCGGCCGGCTGGGCCGACTACCTCGCGCATCCGCCCGCCGGGGTCGAGGTGGTCGCGATCGACCGCCCGGGGTTCGGGCACAGCGGTCCGGACGGCGCGGTGGTGTCGCTGCAGGCGCAGGCGCAGGCGGTCGCCGCGGCGTTCCCGCGCGACGGGCGCGCCGTGCTGCTGCTGGGGCACTCGCTCGGCGGACCGATCGTGGCGCGCGCCGCTGCCGACCATCCCGAGCGCGTGGCCGGTGTGGTGCTGCTCGCCGCGTCGCTCGACCCCGCGCTCGAGCAGGTGCATCCGATGCAGCACGTCGGCGCGTGGCGCCCGGTGCGCGCCGCGCTGCCACGCATGCTGCGCAACGCGAACGCGGAACTGCTGGCCCTGCGCGCCGAGCTCGAGGCGCTCGCGCCACGCCTGGCCGACATCCGGGCGCCGGTCGTGATCGTCCACGGCACGGCCGACGATCTCGTGCCGGTGGCGAACGTGCCGTACATGCAGCAGCGTCTGACCGGGGCCCGGTGCGTCGTCACGCGGGTGCTGCCGGAGCGCAATCACTTTCTGCCGTGGAACGCGCCGGACGTCGTGCGCGACGCGATCGACACGGCGCGTCGCGCGGACTGCTCGTGATCGCCGACGCCATCGAGGCCGTGCGCGTGGCGCTGGCGGGCGATGCCGCACCGGTCGTGATCGTGATCGCCCTCGCGCTCACGACGCTGCTGCTGGAGGACGTCGCGATCGCGGCCGGGGTCGCGCTCGCCACCCACGGGTCGATCTCGTGGGGGGCGTCGGCGCTGGCCGTGGGCGGCGGCATCGCGCTCGGCGACGTCGGGCTCTACGGCCTCGGTCTGGCGGCGACACGCGTCGGCTGGCTGCGTGCGCGCTACGTCGATACCGCGCGCGCGCACTGGGTGCGCACCCGGCTCGCGCGGCGTCTGCCCAGCGCCGTGCTGCTCGCGCGCGTGATCCCGGGCCTGCGGCTGCTCACGTATGTCGCGTGCGGGTTCGTGCGCGTGCCGTTCGCGCCGTTCGCGGTGTGGGTCGGCGTCGGCGTCACACTCTGGACCGCCGGTCTGTATGCCGTCAGCGTGGCGCTGGGCGACGTGCTCGCCCAGCGCTTCGGCGTACCGGCACCGGTGGCGGTGGCGCTGCCGGTCCTTCTGCTCGCGATCGCCGTTCCGCTCTGGCGCACCGTCGTGCGCCCTGCTTCCGGAGGATCCCCGCCTTGACCGCTCCTGCTGCCGTCCTGCGTGCCGAACCGGCCGCGTCGTCGTCCGCCCCGGTGCCCGCGTCGCCGCCACGCGCGGTGCGACCGCACGAAGGCATGCCGCCGCTCGACCAGGACGGGCCGCCGCTGAGCTTCTTCGAGTTCTGGCCGATGTGGGCCTTCTATCCGCCGATCGTGCTGTGGGCGCTGTGGCAGATGGTCCGCTGGCGCGGTGTGCTGTTGCCGACGGTGGCCAACCCGTCGTTTCCCGGCGGTGGCTTCGTCGGCGAGTCGAAGGCCGAGATCCTGACCATGGCGCGGCATCACATCGGCGACTGGGTCGCGCCGTTCGTCGCGATCGACCGACCGGCCGAGCCCGATGGCGACGTCGCGGCCGAAGCCGCGGCGGCGCTCGCGACGCTCGGCGCCGCCGGCCTCGCGCTGCCGGTCGTGGCCAAGCCCGACCTCGGCTGTCGCGGTGCGGGCGTGAAGGTGATCCGCACCGAGCAGGCGCTGCGCGACTACCTCGCGGCCTTTCCCGCACGCGCGCGACTGCTGCTGCAGCGGCTCGTCGACTGCGAAGGCGAAGCCGGCGTGTTTTGGGTCCGGCGTCCCGGCGAGGCCCGCGGGCGGATCGTGTCGATCACGCTGAAGTACTTCCCGTACGTGATCGGCGACGGCCGACGCACGCTGCGCGCGCTGATCCTCGACGATCCGCGGGCGGGCCGCCTGTCGCACCTGTATCTGCGCCGGCATGTCGCGCGGCTCGACCAGGTCCCGGCGGCAGGCGAGGCGATCCGGCTGGCCTTCGCCGGCAGCCACAGCCGCGGCGCGATCTTCCGCAACGGCACCGCGCTCGCCACGCCGGCGATGGAGGCGCGCTTCGACGCGCTGGCGCAGGCGCTGCCCGAGTTCCACTTCGGTCGCTTCGACATCCGCTTCGCGGACTTCGAGGCGGTGCGGGCGGGCCGCGACTTCACGATCGTCGAGGTCAACGGGGCCGGCGCCGAGAGCACCCACATCTGGGATCGCAGAACCGGTCTGGTCGAGGCGTGGCGGGCGCTGATGCGCCAGTACGCGTGGCTGTTCGAGATCGGCCATGCCAACCGGCGGCGCGGCTTCCGTCCGATGCGCTTCGCCGAATTCGTCGCGGCCTGGCGGCGCGAGAAGACGCTGACGCCGCTGTACCCGCCGACGGACTGAGAACGGGCGCGCCGGATGGCTCGCCCGTTCCTGGACGGCATGGGCGTCATGCAGGCGGATGCCGTGTGCATCCGCACGATCGCCGTCGCCGTATGTCCGGCACTTCAGCGAACCGACGCCTTGCTCACCTCGATGCCCGCCCACCTCGCCACTGTCCGTGCCGTCCCGTCGGACGCGACGCTCGTCGCATTGCTGGACTTCAATGTCGCGCTGCTCGCCCAAGCACGCGTCGTCGCGCAGGCGCACACCGCGCGAGCCGAGCCTGCGTTCGCCGCGCTCGCCGGGCCGCATCTGCGTCACGTGATCGAGCATCACGCCGCGCTGGTCGATGGCGTCGCCGACGGTCTCGTCGACTACGACGTCCGACCCCGTGATCGCACCGTCGAGGAGGATCCGCGCGTCGCCGACACGAGGCTCGAAGCGCTCCAGCAGGCGCTCGCCGCACTCGACCCGCGGCTCGACGTGTCGCGCGAGCTTCGGGTGCGACAGTGCGTCGGCCTCGATGGTGAGACCGTCGTCACGACGCCGTCGTGCTTCGGACGTGAACTCGCCTTCGTCGCGAGCCACGCCATCCACCACTTCGCGTTGCTGCGTGCGTACTGCGCGCAGCACGCGATCGCGGTCGATGCCGACTTCGGCCTCGCCCCGTCCACCGTCGCCCACCTGCGCCGCGACTGACGCGCGCGCCTTCTCCCGGAGAGTCCTTCCATGTCCTTCTCGCCCTTGCGTTCGCTGCGCCGGCTGTTCCTCGCGACGTTCTGCATGGCTGTCGTAGCCACCGGGTCCGCCCACGCGGCACCGCCCATCAACACGCTGAAGGACAGCCTGTTCGGCGGACATCAGGAGTTCGCGATCCTCGGCTACGACACCGTCGCGTACTTCACCGACGGCAAGGCGGTGAAGGGCAACCCCGCCTACGCGACCGAGTGGATGGGCGCGAAGTGGCTGTTCGCGTCGCAGGCGCACCTCGACGCGTTCAGGGCCGCTCCAGAGAAGTACGCGCCGCAGTACGGCGGCTACTGCGCGTACGGCGTGTCGCAGGACCACCTGGTCAAGATCCAGCCGGACCAGTTCCGCATCCTCGACGGCAAGCTGTATCTCAACTACGACGCCGACGTGCAGAAGAAGTGGCTGGTCGATCCGGTCGGCTTCATCCGCCTGGCGGACGCGAAGTTCAAGCCGCTGCTCGCGAAGTGACGCGCCCGTGGCCAAGGAATGCCCCATGAACCTCTTGCGTCGTCACGGCCACTGGATCCTCGTCGCGTACGTCGCGTTCGTGTTCATCCAGTCGCTGTTCTTCAAGTTCACCGGGTCGCCCGAGACGGTCTGGATCTTCGAGGGCAAGCTCGATCCGTGGGCCGCGTCGCTCGGGTTCCCCGGATTGTTCGCGCCCGGCGGCATCTTCTCCGCGAAGGTCGTCGGCAGCGCGGAACTGGTCGCCTCGCTGCTCCTGCTCGCCGGCACGGTGCGCCCGGCGTGGCGCGGGTTGCAGGTCCTGGGTGCCGCACTCGGCCTGGCCGTGATCAGCGGCGCGATCTTCTTCCACCTGTTCACGCCCCTCGGCATCGCGGTGGCGAACGCCGACGGCAGCAGCGACGGCGGCGAACTGTTCGCGCTCGCGTGCGGGGTGTGGATCGCGTGCGCGGCGCTGCTGTGGGTGCGGCGCGATCTCTGGCGAGGCTGGCTGCGCGGGCGCTGAACGGTCGGCGCCGCGCCCCGGTTCACGACGCGAGCGGCAGCGCCAGGCACAGTTGCGATCCGCCGTGCGTGGGCGTGGGCAGCGGTTGCAGGGTGCCTCCGTGCAGTGCCGCGACGCGCTGCGCGATCGCCAGCCCGAGGCCGCCGATGCCGCCGCGCGGCCGACGCAGGGGCGGGTCGCGCAGCGATGCCCCGCTGCGCAGCCGATCGCCGATGTCCGTCGGCAGTCCCGGGCCGTCGTCCTCGACGACGATGTGCGCGATCCCGGCATCGGCCGACAGGCGCACGGTGACCGGGCCGTGCGCACCGCCGTGGCGGCGCGCGTTGTCGATGAGGTTCGTGAGGGCGCGCTCGATCAGGTGCAGGTCCCCGTCGACCTCCAGCGGTCCGGGCGAGACGCCGCCGAGGCGCACTTCGGCGGCGCCGGCGCCGCCGCGAAACTTCGCGACCGCGTCGGCCACCAGTTCGTCGAGGCGAAAGCGCTCGCGATGCGTGACCTCGGGCGCCGACTCGAGGGCCGCGAGTTCGAACAGCTGCGTCGACAGACGGTGCACCTGGGCGCTCTGGCGCAGCGCGGCCGCGACGAGGGCGGCCTGATCCGGCGTGCGCACGCCGGACGACACCGGTCCCGGCCCCTGCTGCAGGGCTTCGAGCTGCCCGTGCAGTGCCGTGAGCGGCGTGCGCAGGTCGTGCGCGACGCCGGCGATCGTCTCGCGGTGCGCAGCCGCCTGCGCGTGCTCGCGGGCCGACTGCTGTTCGAGCCGACGGGTCATGCGCGTGAATGCCCGGTCGAGCGTCGCGATCTCGTCGCGTTCATCGCGAAGCGCATGCGTCGATGCGACGTCGGCCGCAGGTGCCCCGTAGGCCTCCATGCGCTGCGCAAGCGCGCGCAGCGGACGCGCGAGACGCATCACCGCCAGCGCCCCGATGCACGCTGCGAGCACCAGGCCCAGCGCGACCACGGCACCGGCCGAGCGCCAGACCAGGCCCGGACCGGCCGCGCCAGCGGCCTCGCGACGCGCGGCGCCGTCGAGCACGACGTAGAGATATCCGGGCGGGCGGTCGACACCCGGCACGGGCGGAAACATTGCGGCGCTGAACAGACGCGACGCGCCGGTCCCCATCGGATCGGTCCCGCGCAACGGCAGCGCACCACCTGCAAGGAAGCGGCGGATCGGGTCGAGATCGACGCTCGGCGTGCGCACCATGCCGGGTTCACCGAGGTACTCGGCGACGCGGCCGTCGGCATCGAGCAGATACACCTGCACGCCCGGGTTCACGCTCATCAGCATCTGCAGCACCGCTTCGCGCGCGGCACGCTCGGCGGCATCGGGGTCGCGGCCGGTGATCTGCGGCCAGTGGTCGACGATGTGCCGCGCGAGATCGGCGGACACCCCCTGGAGGGCCACGGCTTCGCGCTCCTGCGCTTCGTGGCGGAACACCAGCGCGACGAACACGGCGTACACCGTGAGTACGACGACGATCACGCCGACGACACGTGCCGTGAATCCGTGCCGCAGCGTCATGCACCGGCCTCGAAGCGGTAGCCGACACCCCACACCGTGACGATGCGGCGCGGATCGCGCGGATCGTCCTCGATCTTGGTGCGCAGCCGGTTGATGTGCGAGTTGACGGTGTGCTCGTAGCCGTCGAAGCCGCTGCCCCACACGCGTCGCAGCAGCTCCTCTCGTGAGAAGGTGCGGCCCGGATGCCGGGCGAGGAAGGTGAGCAGGTCGTGTTCGCGGTGGGTGAGCGCGATCGTGGTGTCGCCGTCGTGCAGCCGGCGCTCGACCGGGTCCAGACGGAAGCGCCCGAAGCGCAACTCGACCGGTGCGTCCCGGACCCCGCGCGCGACCTGCACGCGACGCAGCAGCGCGCGCACGCGCGCGACCAGTTCGAGCATCGAGAACGGCTTGGCCAGATAGTCGTCGGCGCCGAGCTCGAGCCCGAGCACGCGGTGCGCCTCGGCCGAGCGGGCGCTCAACATGATCACCGGCACATCGGGACGGCGGGCGCGCAGGTGGCGGCACACGTCCCAGCCATCCGCGCCGGGCAGCATCAGATCCAGCAGCACGAGGTCCCAGGTGTCCTGCGCCACGCGCTCCAGCGCCGCCGCGCCGTCGCGTTCGTGGGTGAGGCGAAAGCCGGCCTGCTCGAGATGCAGACGCAGGGTGTCCGCGATCGCGTCGTCGTCTTCGACCAGCAGGATGTGTGCGTGCATCGACCCTCCGCCCGACGGATTGTGGCCGGACGGAGGGATCGGCAGAAGCGCGAGACGAGCGCTCGCGGTCAGGCGCGCTGCGCGCCGCCCGCGGTGGCGCGCGTGCGCGCGATGCCGGCGACACCCGCAAGGCCGGCGACCATCAATGCCCACGTCCCCGGTTCCGGCACCGGCGCGGTCGCGAACGAGATCCGGTAGATCGACGTGTCGGCGGCCAGGCCGCTCGTGAACGTGTAGCCGGCGCCCGTCGTCAGGCCGTCGAACGCGGCCAGTTCGCCGAAGTTGAACGCGACCACCGAGTTCTGCGGTGTACGCAGGGCGTTCGTGCCGACGAATGCGGCAGCGGCGGGGTCGAACACTTCCGACCCGGCGTCCCAGATCTCGGATGCGCGCTGGTCGATCGACGTGACCGCGAGGTTGCCGTTCGCGTCGAAGATCCGGTACTCCATCGGGTTGTCGTTGCCGATGAAGAAGTCGTTGCTCGGGACCACCATCGACGCGAACGTGAAGTACGGGTTGACCATCGGGTCGACGTCGACGGTGAAGCTGGCGCTGGCGCCTGCCAGAAGCAGGCCGCCGATGGTGCCGCGCACCGAGCCGGGGTCCGCCATCGCGAACGCGGGCTGCCACGCGGATCCCGAACCGCCTTCGGCGACCGAGATGATCGGGGCAGTGGCGACGCCACCCAGGTTGAAGGCGTCGAAGGCGCCGCTGTGGAACCCGAAGTGCAGCGGCGCGAACGCGACGCCGGATGCGGGCGCGAGGTTCTCGACGGTGATGGTGACGGTGCGACCGGCGGCGTGGGCTGCGGTCGCGGCGAAGGTGGCGACGACGGCGGCCACCGTCATGCGAAGGCGTGGGGACATGGCGAGGACTCCTGGAAGATGCGAGACAGGTCGCGGCGGATGCCGTCGACCGCCCCCGATGCTCCGCAGCCGCGCTCACCCAGTCCTCGCGCAATCTTCACGGTGCCGTGAACTTCCTCCGGGCTCGAGGCATGCGCTGTCACCGACGCGAGCGGCTCAGGGGCGCGTCCAGAGCCCCTTGTCGAGGACGCAGTGCACGGTGGTCGTCCCGTCGACGGTGGCGCCGACGCGCGTGTCCATCGCGAGGCTCGCGAGCGCATAGGCGTCGAGCCGCGTCAGGCGCTTCGCCTCGGCCACGCGGTCGATCAGCGCCAGCGCGGCGCGGTTCATCGCCTGCATCGGATCGGGGTCGGCCGCGGCCGTCACGAAGCGCGTGGCGGTCTCGGTCACCGGGCGCGGCGCGGGTCGGGCCTTGCGGTCCTTCGGCAGCAGCGCGTAGATGCCCTTGACCTGGTTCACGACCTCGGCGACGCGGAAGTCGGCGGAGCGCGCGACGAACCCCCGCGCGTCGGCCGGCTTCAGGCCGAACACTTCGACCGCGAGCTTCTCGGCCTCGTCGCGCGCGATCGCGAGCGCGCGGCCGAGGTCGCGGTCGTAGCCGGTCGCGAGCCAGTGGGTCGGGGTCTCGACCCGCGGCCACGCCAGCGGCTTGCGGCCCTTCAGCACGGTGACGCCGAGCTTGAGCTCGTTGAAGGCGGTCTCGATCGCGGTCAGGTTGATCTCGCCGTTGCCCTGCGCCGCGTGCGAGTCGCCCGACCACAGCAGCGCGCCGTCGACGAACACCGGCAGGTGGAGCGTCGTGCCCTCGACCAGTTCGCGGATGTCGAGGTTGCCGCCGAACGGCCCCGGCGGCACGGTGCTCACGCGGCCGGACTCGGCGCGGGCGACGCCCACGATGCCGGGGAAGGGGCGCACCGGCACGTGGATGCCGGGTGCGAACTCGGTGGTGCCGCGCCGGCTGTCGAAGAAGAACCACTTCACCTGCGGATCGCCGAACACGTCGGGAAACTCGCCCAGCTTCAGATGGCCCGGCAGGTTCCAGTTCGCGCCGTAGCTGCGCGGCACGATGCGGTCGATGCGCACCGCGAGCGTGTCGCCGGGCGCGGCCCCCTCGACGTAGACCGGTCCGGTGATCGAGTGCGGACCGCGCCCCGGGTGATCGACGCGCAGCTGCGTGATCTGCTCGACGCTCGTGCCGGGCAGGATCTGGTTCATCGACGCCATCATCGTTTCCATCACGATGGTGGCCCCGGACGGCACGCGGGCGCGCGGTGTCTCGGCGTTGTCGAACCAGCCCCACTGCACCGTCTCGGAAGTCGCCGGCAACAGGTACACCCCGCCCTGCCACTGGCCGATCCGGCCCTGCGCGAGCTGCGCGAGCTCGGTGCGCGCGTCGACTTCGGCATGCGCGTCGGAGATGAACGGCACGCCGGCGACGGCGGCCAGGCGGGCGAGGAACTCGCGACGATCGGTCATGGGCAGGGCGGGCGGCAGGTCGGGGATGCCGCACGGACCCGACCGGCCCGCGTTGGTTCGCACTGCCCGCACAATCACCGTTGTCTCGCCTCGGGTGCGTCCGGATGGTCGTCTACCTCCACGGCTTCAACAGCTCCCCCGCGTCGGTGAAGGCGCGGCAGCTCGAACGCGCGCTGGCCGCGCGCGGCCGCGGGCCCGCGTTCGCGTGCCCGGCGCTGTCGTCGCACCCGACCGAGGCGGCGGCGCAGATCGCGGCCCTGTGCGATCCGGTCGACGCGACGCAGTTGGTGCTGGTCGGCAGCTCGCTGGGCGGCTTCTACGCGACGTGGTACGCGCAGCAGCGCGGCTGCCGCGCCGTGCTGATCAATCCGGCGATCACGCCGCACGACGGGTTGCGCGCATGGCTCGGGCCGCAGACCAATCTGTACACCGGCGAGGCATGGGTGCTCGAGCCGCGGCACCTCGACGCG
Organism: Burkholderiales bacterium; assembly: GCA_025459035.1. Lineage (GTDB taxonomy): Bacteria > Pseudomonadota > Gammaproteobacteria > Burkholderiales. The sequence continues at coordinate 4,106 of JALORJ010000020.1, read as the reverse complement.
ATGGCGGCGCTGGCCACGCCGCGCATCACGCAGCCGCAGCGCTATCTGCTGATGGTGACCACCGGCGACGCGCTGCTGCCGTGGGAGATCGCGGTGCGGCACTACGCCGGCGCGCAGCAGGTCGTGATCGAGGGCTCGGATCACGGTTTCGAGAGCTTCGAGCAGCATCTCGCGCCGGTGTTCGCGTTCATCGACGGCGCGAAGGTGTCGGGTAAGTTCGTCGCCTCCCCTTCTTCTGTGTCGCCGGCCCCGCGTGTACCCGCCGCGGACGCACCGGTGCCCCGCGCGTGAACGTGTTCTACGAAGAGGACGGCGGCTACAAGGCCGGCACCGTCCTCGAAGACAACAACACCTCGTTGCAGGTGGAGACGCAGCACGGCAAGCGCGTGAAGGTGAAGGCCGCGGTCGTGCTGCTGCGCTTCGCCGCACCGGGACCGTCGGCGTTGATGGACGCCGCGCAGCGCGTGGCCGACGCCATCGATGTCGACTTCCTCTGGGAGGCCGCGCCGCAGGAGGAGTTCGATCACGAGCGCCTCGCGCTCGAGTACTTCGGTGCGACGGCCACGCCCGACCAGCGTGCAGGGCTGCTGCTGAAGCTGCACGCGGCGCCGATGTACTTCCACCGCAAGGGCAAGGGTCGCTATCGGCCGGCGCCGCCGGACATCCTCAAGGCCGCCCTTGCCGGTGCCGAGAAGCGCCGCCTGCAGGCCGAACAGCAGCAGCGCTGGACCGATGCCCTGGTCGCCGGGCACCTGCCCGACGGCTGGGCGCCGCGGCTCGACGAGCTGCTGCACGCCCCGGAGAAGGGATCGCTCGAGCAGAAGGCCATCGACGCCGCCGCCGCGGCGACGGGTCTGCCGATCGTGCGGCTGTTCGAGCGCACCGGGGCGGTCGCGTCGAGCCACGACTGGCACCTCGGCCGCTTCCTGTTCACGCACTTTCGCCACGGCACCGGCTTCGGCGACGTGCCGCCGGTCGCGGTGCCGGACGACCTGCCGGTCGCCGACGTGCGGGCCTTCAGCATCGACGATGCCGCGACCACCGAGATCGACGACGCGATGTCGGTCGAGGCGCTCGCGACGGGCGGCTGGCGCATCGGCATCCACATCGCGGCGCCGGCGCTCGGCATCGCCCCCGGCGACGCGATCGACGCGATCGCGTCGCGTCGGCTGTCGACGGTCTACATGCCCGGGCGCAAGGTGACGATGCTGCCCGACGCGGCGATCGCGGCGTATTCGCTCGACGCCGGCAGCGCGCGCCCGGCCGTGTCGCTGTACGTGACGATCGACGCGGCCTTCGACCCGGTCGGCTTCGAGACGCGCGTCGAGCGGGTGCCGATCGCGGCCAACCTGCGCCACGACACGCTCGAGCCGCTGTTCAACGAGACCACCGTCGCGGCCGGGCAGTTCGACTTCCCGTTCGGGACCGAGCTCGCGGTGCTGCGGGCCTTCGCGCTGCGCTGCGAGGCGGCCCGCGGCAAGCAGAACGAACCGGTGCCGGAGCGCCTCGAGTACGCCTTCCACGTCGATGCCGACGGGCGCGTGCGCATCGTGCCGCGCGCGCGCGGCACGCCGATCGACCACGTCGTCTCCGAGATGATGGTGCTGGTCAACAGCCGCTGGGGCGGCGACCTCGCGGTCGCGGGCCGCATCGCGCTGTACCGCGTGCAGAGCGGCGGCAAGGTGCGCATGACGACGGTACCGGGGCCGCACGACGGCCTCGGCGTCGAGCACTACGCGTGGTCGAGTTCGCCGTTGCGGCGCTACGTCGATCTGGTGAACCAGCGTCAGATCGTGGCGCTCGCGCGCGGTGAACCGGCACCGTACCCGCCGCGCGCCGAGAGCCTCGGCATCGTGCTGCGCGATTTCGAGGCGGCATACGACGCCTACAACGAGATCCAGCGCACGATGGAGCGCTGGTGGTGCCTGCGCTGGCTCGAGCAGGACGGCATCGTCGAGGCCGGCGCGGTGGTGCTGCGCGAGAGCATGGTCCGCATCGACGGCGCGCCGCTGGTGCTGCGCGTGCCGTCGCTGCCGCCGGAGGTCGAGCCCGGGGCGCGCGTGCGCGTCGCGATCGCCGACATCGACCTGTTCAACCTCGATGCGCAGTGCCGGTACCTCGCGCGCGGCACCGCACCGGCGTCGGCCGCACCGGCGCCGGCGATCGCGGCCTGATCCGCGCGCCGCACCGCCTGCTGCCGCATTGGCGCGTACCGCGTCCCGTCGATCGAAGCGCGGCGTCGCGGTCGCGGCGCCAGCGCCTCGGGTCGATCCGCTTGCCGGCTGGACCGCGCCTTCGCCTCCGCGACGCAACGCGCTGCGCAACGCGCTGGTGCTGTCGCTCGGCGCGCACCTCGCGCTGCTCGCGGTGCGCTTCGTGCCGCCCGAGCGCACGGCCGAGGACCGCGCCACACCGCCGCTGGAGGTCGTGCTCGTCAACGCGCGGACGAAGTCGAAACCGCGCCGCGCCGAAGTGCTCGCGCAGGCCGACCTCGACGGGGGCGGCAACACGACCGCCGATCGCCGCGCGAAGACCAGTCTCCCGGCGCTGACCGACAGCCAGGTCAACGACGTGTCGCTGTCGGCGCGCCGCATCGCGCAGCTCGAGGAGGAGTCGCGGCGGCTGATCGCGCAGCTCGCCGCGGCGCCGCCGGTGCCGACGCAGCCGCGCGCGGTGCGACCGCAGCCGGAGCGCACCGATGGCCGCGACACGCCCGACGCCGAGCGCCAGCGACTCGAGATCGCGCGGCTCGAAGCCGAGATCGCGCGACGCTGGGATGCGTACCAGAAGCTGCCCAAGCGCAAGTTCATCGGCGCGCGCGCCGAAGGCGTCGTCTACGCCCGGTACGTCGACGACTGGCGCACGCGCGTCGAGCGCATCGGCACGCGCAACTTCCCGAACGAGGCGCGCACCCGCGGCATCTACGGCACGCTGCTGGTCACGGTGTCGATCCGCGCCGACGGCACGCTCGAGAAGATCGAGATCGATCGCTCGTCCGGCCATCCGGTGCTGGACGCGGCGGCGAAACGCATCCTCGAGCTCGCGTCGCCGTTCGCGGCCTTCCCGCCCGCGATCCGGCGCGACTACGACATCCTGTCGATCACGCGCACGTGGACGTTCACGCGGGCGCAGGAACTGGTGAGCGAATGACCGTCGAGCCCGCGACCGCGGACCGCTATGGCGTGGTCGGACATCCGATCGCCCACAGCCGCAGCCCCGATATCCATGCCGCGTTCGCCCGTGCGACCGGCCAGCGGCTCACGTACGACCGCATCCTCGCGCCGCTCGACGGCTTCGTCGCCACGGTCGACGCGTTCCGTGCCGCCGGCGGCCGCGGACTCAACGTGACGGTGCCGTTCAAGCGCGAGGCGCACGACTACGCCGACGCGCGCAGCGCACGCGCCGAGGCGGCCGGTGCGGTCAACACGCTGGTGTTCACGCCCGACGGGCAGGTGCACGGCGACAACACCGACGGCGCCGGGCTCGTGCGCGACCTCGTCGCCAACATGGGGGTCGTGCTCGGCGGGCGGCGGGTGCTCGTTCTGGGCGCCGGCGGGGCGACGCAGGGGGTCGTGCTGCCGTTGCTCGACACCGCGCCGGCAGCGCTGGTGATCGCCAACCGCACCGTCGAGCGCGCGCAGGCGCTCGCGGTGCGTTTCGCACCGCACGGGCCGGTGCACGGCTGCGGCTTCGACGCGCTGCGCGCGCAGCCGGCATTCGACGTGGTGATCGACGCGACGTCCGCCGGCCTCGACGGCGGGGGCCCCGCGATCGACGCCGGCGTGTTCGCGCGCGGCGCCGTCGCCTACGCGATGGTCTACGGCCATGACGACACGGCGTTCATGACGCTCGCCCGCGCGGCGGGTGCTGCGCAGGTGGTCGACGGGCTGGGCATGCTGGTCGAGCAGGCGGCCGAGGCGTTCCACCTCTGGCGCGGCGTGCGGCCCGACACCGCGGCGGTGCTTGCGCAGATGCGCACCGGGCGCCGATGAGCCCGGCGATGTCGGCGGCGCGCGCGCCGCGCCGCCGCGGGCTGTGGGGCTGGACGTGGCGTCTGGGCCTCGCGGCCGTCACGCTGGTGCTCGCGTACCAGTTGTGGATCTTCC
>JALORJ010000265.1 GCA_025459035.1 Burkholderiales bacterium | reverse complement strand
CTGCCGCACACGCTGGTCGAGGCCTTCCGCGCGACGCTCGAAGAGACGACCGACGCCGACCTGCTGCTGCACGTGGTCGACGCGGCGAGCCCCGACCGCGCCGCGCAGATGCGCGAGGTCGATCGCGTGCTCGACGACATCGGCGCCGGCGAGGTCCCGCGCCTGATCGTCTTCAACAAGATCGACCGCAGCGGCCAGCTGCCCGGAATCGAGCAGGACGACGCTGGTAGCATCCGCGCGCTTCGGCTGTCGGCGCTCACGGGCGCCGGCGTCGAGCACCTTCGCACCGCCCTCGACCTGCTCGCGTCCACGCGCAGCCTGGTCCTCCCGAACGACCGGCTCCAAGCCGCCTGATTGCCCCGCGCGCCGTCGTCGACGGCGCCGAAGAACCTCCCGACAGGAACTGAGCAGCCCATGGCACTGAACGATCCCGACTGGGGACGTCGCCGCGGTGAAGGTCCGCCCGATCTCGACGAACTGTGGTCGCGCTTCAACCAGAAGCTGTCGAAACTGCTCGGCGGCAAGGGTGGCTCGGGGCGACGCGACGACGGCCCCGGGGGCGCGAAGCCGATCCGCGGCGGGGCATGGATCGCCGCCGGTCTGGTCTTCGTGGTGTGGGTCGCGAGCGGCTTCTACATCGTCGACGTCGGCCACAAGGGTGTCGTGCTGCGCTTCGGCAAGCTCGCCGAGACCACCGATCCGGGGCCGCGCTGGCATCTGCCGTATCCCGTCGAGACCGCCGAAGTCGTCAACGTGTCGAGCGTGCGCAGCGTCGAGGTCGGCTACCGCGGCAGCGGGTCGAACAAGATCGCGAAGGAAGCGCTGATGCTCACCGACGACGAGAACATCATCGACCTGCAGTTCGCGGTGCAGTACATCCTCAAGGACCCGGTCGAGTACCTGTTCAACAACCGCGAGCCCGACGAGTCGGTGAAGCAGGCCGCCGAGTCGGCCATCCGCGAGATCGTCGGCAAGAGCTCGATGAATTTCGTGCTGTACGAAGGCCGCGAGCAGGTGGCCGCCAACGCGCGCACGCTGATCCAGTCGACGCTCGACCGCTACAAGTCCGGCATCACGATCAGCCAGGTGACGATGCAGAACGCGCAGGCGCCGGAGCAGGTGCAGGCGGCGTTCGTCGACGCGGTCAAGGCGTCGCAGGACCGCGAGCGCCAGAAGAACGAAGGCGAGGCCTACGCCAACGACGTGATCCCGAAGGCACGCGGCACGGCGGCGCGGCTGATGCAGGAAGCCGAGGCGTACAAGCAGCGCTCGATCGCCACCGCAGAGGGCGAGGCCTCGCGCTTCAAGCAGGTGCTCACCGAGTACAAGAAGGCCCCGGGCGTGACCCGCGACCGCCTCTACATCGACACGATGCAGTCGGTGCTGGCGTCGAGCACCAAGGTGCTGGTCGACCAGAAGTCCGGCAGCAACCTGCTGATGCTTCCGCTCGACCGCATCGTGCAGATGAGCGCGGCCGGCACGGCGGCGCCAGCCCCCGAGGCGCCCGCGCGGACCGGCCAGGCCGACACGCAGCAGGCGCCGGCCCCCACCACCCAGGCGTCGCCGGACGTGTCCGCGCGATCGCGCGACGCCTTCCGCAGCCGTGACCGGGAGATGCGTCCGTGACTCGCAACGTGGGCGCCGTCGTGATCGGCGCGATCGTCGTGCTCGTGCTGACGAGCCTGTCGCTGTTCACCGTCGACCAGCGCCAGAGCGCGCTGGTGCGTCGGCTGGGCGAAGTCGTCAACGTGATCGACAAGCCCGGCCTGTACTTCAAGCTGCCGCTGGTCGACCAGGTGCGCTTCTTCGACACGCGCATCCTCACGATCGACACCGACGACCCCGATCTCTTCCTCACGTCCGAGAAGAAGAACGTGCTGGTCGACTCGTTCGTGAAGTGGCGCATCGCCGATCCGAAGCAGTACTTCGTGAGCGTCGGCGGCGACGAGGAACGCGCCCGCGTGCGCCTGATGCAGACCGTCAACGACAGCCTGCGCGCCGAGTTCGGCAAGCGCACGATCCACGACGTGGTGTCCGGCGAGCGCGACCAGATCATGGAGGTCATGCGCGAGCGCGCCGATGCCGACGCCCGCAAGATCGGCGTGCAGGTCCTCGACGTGCGCCTGAAGCGCGTCGACCTGCCGCAGGAAGTGAGCGAGTCGGTGTACCGGCAGATGGAAGCCGAGCGCACGCGCGTCGCGAAGGAGCTGCGCTCGCAGGGCTTCGCCGAGTCCGAGCGCATCCGTGCCGACGCCGATCGTCAGCGCGAGGTGATCATCGCCGAGGCGTACCGCGACGCCCAGCGCATCAAGGGCGACGGCGACGCGCGCGCGTCGGCCATCTACGCGCAGGCCTTCCAGCTGGACCCCGAGTTCTTCGCGTTCTATCGCAGTCTCGACGCGTACCGGCAGAGCTTCCGGACCAAGAACGACGTGCTCGTGCTCGATCCGTCGTCCGACTTCTTCCGCTACCTGAAGGGCGCGGGGGCAGGCCGTCGTTGACGGTCGGCCGCCGCCCGCCGCACCGCGCTCCGTGGGCGACCTGTTCTGGGGCGCGGCCGCGCTGATGCTGGTGTTCGAGGGGCTGATGCCGTTCCTCGCGCCGCGCGCGTGGCGCGACACCTTCCGCCGCGTCACCGAGCTGTCGGACGGGCAGATCCGCTTCATCGGGCTGGGCTGCATGGTCGCGGGGCTGCTGCTGCTCGCCATCGTGCGCGGCCGCTGAAGCCCGGCCTCGACGCCATGTCCGTCGCACCGCGCAACTGGCTGCTGCCCGAGCACGTCGAGGACGTGCTGCCGGCGTCGGCCCGGCATCTGGAGCAGCTGCGCCGCACCGTGCTCGACCGCTTCGCGGTGCACGGCTACGAACTGGTGGTGCCGCCGATGCTCGAGTACCTCGAGTCGCTGCTGACCGGCACCGGCCACGATCTCGACCTGCGCACGCTCAAGCTCGTCGACCAGATGTCCGGGCGCATGGTCGGTCTGCGCGCCGACATCACGCCGCAGGTCGCCCGGATCGACGCGCACCTGCTCAACCGCGCCGGGCCGGTGCGGCTTTGCTACTGCGGCACGGTGCTGCACGCGCTGCCGGCCGGCATCGGTCGCACGCGCGAGCCGTTGCAGATCGGTGCCGAGCTCTACGGCCACGCCGGCGTCGAGAGCGATCTCGAGATCCAGCAGCTGATGCTCGACGCACTGGCCGCGGTCGGCGTGCGCGGCGTGCACCTCGATCTGGGGCATGTCGGTCCGTTCCGCGCGCTGGTGCGCGAAGCGGCCGTCGATGCGGCCACCGAGGCCGCGCTGTTCGAGGCGCTGCAGGGCAAGGACGTGCCGACGCTGCGCACGCTGGTGGCCGACCTCGCGCCGACGGTGCGCGACGCGCTGCTCGCGCTGCCGGCGCTGCACGGCGATGTCGCGGTGCTGGACACCGCGCGCCGCGTGCTGCCGCCGCTGCCGGACATCGTCGCGAGCCTGGACGTGCTCGACACGATCGCCGCGCGGCTCGCACGCCCCGAGGTCACGGTGCTGTTCGACCTGGCCGAAGTGCGCGGCTACCACTATCACTCGGGTGTCGTGTTCGCGGCCTACGCGCCGGGCAGCGTCGAAGCGATCGCGCGGGGCGGGCGCTACGACGAGGTCGGGCGCGCCTTCGGCCGCGCGCGGCCGGCGACCGGCTTCACGATCGACCTGCGCGACCTCGCCGCGCTGCTCGCGCCGCCGCCGCCGCTGCGCGCGGTGCTCGCGCCACACGCGGGCCCGGCCGGTCTGGCCGACGTCGTGGCGGCGCTGCGTGCCGACGGCGAGATCGTCGTCGTCGAACTGCCGGGGCACCCGGAAATGCGTCACGAGATCGCGCACGATCGCGTGCTCGCGCACGTCGACGGGCGCTGGTGCGTCGTGCCGCGAACGACCTGACGCGCACCCATCGAACTTCCACATCCTCCAGAAGAGATCCGGATGGCACGCAACGTGGTGGTCGGTGCTGCACCTGATCCCGTCGGGCATCCTGCGCGACGGCGTGCGCTGCTACATCGGCAACGGGGTCGTGGTGTCGCCGCACGCGCTGCTCGACGAGATCGACACCCTCGAAGCCGCAGGCGTCGCGGTCGGCGGGCGGCTCACGATCAGCGAGGCCTGCCCGCTGATCCTGCCGTACCACGCGGCACTCGATCAGGCGCGCGAGCAGGCCAAGGGCGCCGGCAAGATCGGCACGACCGGTCGCGGCATCGGCCCGGCCTACGAAGACAAGGTCGGGCGCCGCGCGATCCGGCTGCAGGACCTGTTCTTCCGCGAGCGCTTCGCGGCGAAGCTGGGCGAAGTGCTCGACTTCCACAACTTCGTGCTGAAGCACTACTTCCAGACCGAGCCGGTCGACTTCCAGCATGTGCTCGACGAGACGCTGCGCCTGGCCGAGCGCATCAAGCCGATGGTGGGCGACGTGCCGCGCATGCTCTACGACGCGCACCGCGCCGGCGACCGCCTGCTGTTCGAAGGCGCGCAGGGCACGCTGCTCGACGTCGACCACGGCACCTATCCGTTCGTGACCTCGAGCAACTGCGTGGCCGGCGCCGCGGCAGCCGGTGCCGGCGTCGGCCCGCAGCTGCTCGACTACGTGCTGGGCATCACCAAGGCGTACACGACGCGCGTGGGCTCGGGCCCGTTCCCGACCGAACTCGAGGACGACATCGGCAAGCGCATCGCGAGCCGCGGCAACGAGTTCGGCGCCACCACCGGACGCCCGCGTCGCTGCGGCTGGTTCGACGCCGCCGCGCTGCGGCGCTCGGTGCAGATCAACGGCGTGTCGGGGCTGTGCGTGACCAAGCTCGACGTGCTCGACGGCATGGAGTCGCTGCAGGTCGCCGTGGGCTACCGCGTCGACGGCGAGCGCTTCGACATCCTGCCGGTCGGTGCCGAGGCCCTCGCGCAGTGCGAACCGATCTACGAGGAAGTGCCCGGCTGGAGCGACAGCACCGTCGGCGTGCGCGCCCACGCGGACCTGCCGCAGGCGGCGCGCCGCTATCTGTCGATGCTCGAGGACGTGGTCGGTGTGCCGGTCGACATCATCTCGACCGGCCCGGATCGCGACGAGACCATCATCCTGCGTCACCCGTTCGAGGTCGCCTGACCGGCCCGGCAGACCGCGCCCGGCGCAGCGTCGCCGGCATCGCGTCGCGGCAGCACCAACGAAAACGCGCACCGGGTTGCGGTGCGCGTCGACGTTGCTGCGATGCTGCTGGTGCCGAGAAGAGGACTCGAACCTCCACAGGGTTGCCCCCGCCAGGACCTGAACCTGGTGCGTCTACCAATTCCGCCATCTCGGCAAGG
>JALORJ010000264.1 GCA_025459035.1 Burkholderiales bacterium | reverse complement strand
ATGCGCGCGACGGTGCCTTCGGTGATGTTGAAGTTCACCGCGACGCGGTTGCGCTCGAGCGGGTTGACCGTGGTCTCGACCTCGACCCCGTACTTGCCGCGCGCGATGTACTGGTTCTTGAGGTCCTGCTTCGCGCGTTCGAGAGTGGCCTGGTCGAAGATGCGCCCTTCCTTCAGCCCCGCGGCGTTGAAGATCTCGAGCAGCTTCTTCTTGTCGAACTCCTTCGACCCGCGCACGTCGACCGACGCGATCGCCGGTCGCTCCTGCACCGCGACGACCAGTACGCCGTCGTCATTCTCGAGTTGCACATCCTTGAAGAAACCGGTCGCGAACAGCAGGCGGATCGCGGCGGTCGCGCGGTCCTGCGTCAGCGTGTCTCCGACCTTGAGCGGCAGGTAGCTGAAGACCGTTCCGGCATCGGTGCGCTGGATGCCCTCGACCCGGATGTCCTGGATCTCGAACGGCTCGAAGGCGTGCGCGGCGGGGGCGTGCAGAAGCGCGATCAGGACCGCGATCAGGGAACGCTTCATCCGTCAGGAGCCGCCCGCAAGGCGTTGGAGATCGTTGAACAACGCGAATGCCATCAGGCTGAACAGGACGACCATGCCGATGCGCTGGCCGATCGCGGCTGCGCGCTCGGAGACCGGTGCGCCCTTCACGATCTCCACGAGATAGTACAAGAGGTGTCCACCGTCGAGCAGCGGCACGGGCAGCAGGTTCAGCACGCCGAGGCTGATCGAGATCAGCGCCAGAAAGCCCAGGTACGGGACCCATCCGAGCAGGGCCGACTGGCCGGCGTAGTCGGCGATCGTGAGCGGGCCGCTGAGGTTGCGCGGCGAGATCTGGCCCATCAGCATGCGGCCCATCATCTGCAACGAGAACACCGACGCGTCCCACGTGCGCGCGATCGCGACGCCGACCGCCTCGAGCGGACCGTGGCGGATCTCGACGACGTGGCGCTGCAGCGCTTCGCGATCGACCCGCGGGGCGATCCCGACCCGACCGATCGTGCGTCCGCCCTCGCGCTCGCTGTCCGGCGTGACGCTGACCTGCAACGTCGCGCCGTCGCGTTCAAGATCGATGACCGTCGGCATGCCGGCGCGCGCGTGGATGCGCGTGACGAACGTGTCCCAGCGCTCGACCGGCACGCCGTCGACGCCGACGATGCGGTCACCGGCGCGGATGCCGGCAAGCGCCGCCGGTCGTCCTTCGAGGGCCTCCGCGACCACCGGCTCGATCGGTGGCTGCCACTGCACGAGGCCGAGCGCCGAGAGGAAATCGGCATCGAGGTCTTCCGACGCGACGCCGGCCAGATCGAGCGTGCGGGTGTCGACACCGCCTGCGAGGCGCTCGACTTCCAGCACCGCGCGGCCGCGCTCGAGCGCCGCCTGCAGCACCGCCCAGCGCAGCTCCTGCAATGTGCGGACCTCGCGCGGGCCGACGTGCGTGATGACGTCGCCCGCTTCGAAGTGCGCCGCGGCGGCCGGGGTCCCTGCCGGAGGCAGCGCGACGACCGGCCGCACTCCGGGCATGCCGTGCACCGCGAGCACCCAGTACAGCGCGATCGCGAGCAGAAAGTTGGCGATCGGGCCGGCCGCGACGATCGCCGAGCGTCGCCAGACGTTCTGCCGGTTGAATGCCCGATGGCGCTCGGACGCCGCGACATCGCCCTCGCGCTCGTCGAGCATCTTCACGTAGCCGCCGAGCGGGATCGCCGCGACCGTCCATTCGGTCCCGTCGCGCCCCGCGCGTCGACTCCACACCGGCGTGCCGAAGCCGACCGAGAAGCGCAGCACCTTCACGCCGCACAGGCGCGCGACGACGAAGTGGCCAAGCTCGTGGAACGTGACCAGTGAGCCGAGCGCCACGACGAACGCGGCGAGCGTGACGAACAGGTTCGACATGGTCATCTCCGGAACGGCGCGCGGACCCTGAGGTGGTGGCGGTCCGTCACGCAGCCGCCGGTCGCGTCATCGCGAGACGGGTCGCGTCTCCGCCGATCCAGTCGTCCGCGGCGATGCGTGCCCGGGCATCGATCGCGAACACGTCCTCGAGGCTCGCGGGGGCCGCGGGTGCATACGTCGCGAGGGTCGTCTCGATGGCGACGGCGATGCGGTCGTAGCGCAGGCGCCCGTCGAGGAACGCGGCGACCGCGCGCTCGTTCGCGGCGTTGAGGACGATCGGCGCCGCGCCGCCCGCCACGAGCGCTTCGCGTGCGATGCGCAGACACGGAAACCGACGCAGGTCAGGTGCCTCGAACTCGAGCTTCGCGACCTGGAACAGGTCGAGCGGCACCACGCCCGCGTCGACGCGATCCGGCCACGCGAGCGCGTGCGCGATCGGCGTGCGCATGTCGGGGTTGCCCAGTTGCGCGAGCACCGAGCCGTCGACGTACTCGACGAGCGAATGCACGACGCTCTGCGGATGCACGACCACCTCGATCGCGTCGGCCGCCACCCCGAACAGCCAGTGCGCCTCGATCACCTCGAGGCCCTTGTTCATCATCGTCGCCGAGTCGACCGAGATCTTGCGGCCCATGACCCAGCGCGGATGGGCGCAGGCTTCGTCGGGCGTCACGTGGGCGAGGTCGCCCGGCGCGCGTGTCCGGAACGGGCCGCCCGACGCCGTCAGCAACAGCCGCCGCACCCCGGCCCGCGTCGGCTCGCCGGCGTAGCCGGCCGGCAATGCCTGGAAGAGCGCGTTGTGCTCGCTGTCGATCGGCAGCAGACGGGCACCATGCCGCGCGACCGCGGACATGAACAACGCGCCGGCCATCACCAGCGCCTCCTTGTTCGCGAGCAGCACGCGCGCGCCCGTGCGCACCGCCGCCAGCGTCGGCGCGAGCCCGGCGCCGCCGACGATCGCCGCCATCACGGTGTCGACGCCGTCGAGCGCCGCGACGGCCTCGACGCCCGCCGCACCGGCGAGCACCGCGGTCGGCACGTCGGCGCGCCGCAGGTGATCGGCGAGCGCCACCGCTGCGGCTTCGTCGGCCATCGCGGCGACACGTGGGCGAAACAGCACGCACTGCTCGACCATCGTCTCGACGTCACGCGCGGCGGCAAGCGCCTCGACGCGGAAGCGCTCGGGATGCCGCGCAGCGACGTCAAGCGTCGAGCGTCCGATGCTGCCGGTGCTTCCGAGCACCGCGAGATGGCGCACCGACGACGCCGTCATCGCACGGCCCCGGGGGCGTCGCGCAGCACGAACAGCAGCACGGCCAGCGGCAGCGCCGGCGCGAGCGCGTCGATGCGATCGAGCACGCCGCCGTGCCCCGGCAGCAGTCGGCCGCTGTCCTTGACCCCCGCGGCACGCTTCATCCACGACTCGTGCAGGTCACCGACGATACTGATCGCGCAGATCGCGACGAACGCGATCACCAGCGCCACCAGCGACCAGTCCGCAACCCAAGCCACGTCGGCCGCATGCAGCGCGACGGCATACGCGGCGACGGCGACGACGGCGCCGGCCACGCCCTCCCAGGTCTTGCCGGGACTGACCCGCGGGGCGAGCTTGTGTCGTCCGAAGGCGCGGCCGCAGAAGTACGCCGCGGTGTCGGCGATCCAGACGATGGCCATCAGCGCGAGCAACCGCAGCGGCGTCGGCTGCGCCACCAGCGCCGCGATCCACGCCGGCAGCAGCACCGCGATGCCGCTCGCGAACAGCACCGCGCCGCGCGTCTCCTCGCGCGTGTGCCACAGCCACGGCACGGCGACGACCAGCCAGAACACCAGTCCCGCGGCGCAGGCCGCCTTCGCCACCACGAGAAGCGTCGCGTGCCGCGCGCCGTCGGCTCCGAGCGCGAGCAGCGCCAGCATGGCGATCACGAGCACGCCGACCAGCCCGATGCGCCACCGCCCGCGGCGTCGCGACAGTGCCGCCCACTCGAGGGCCGCGACGACGATGACACCACCGGACACGACGCCCCACGCGGCCGACGGGAGCAGGAACAGCGCGGCCGCGGCCAGCGGCAGCAGCACCAGCGCCGTGACGATGCGTTGTCGCAGCACGGGCGGGCTGCTCAGCGCAGCGCCGGCGCCACGGCCGGGGCGAGCACTGGCGCGGGGGTGACCTGGTCGCTCGTGCGGCCGAAGCGCCGTTCGCGGCGCGCGTACGCGCCCAGTGCCGCTTCGAGCGCCGCGACGTCGAAGTCGGGCCACAGGGTGTCGGTGAACCACAGCTCGGTGTAGGCGAGCTGCCAGAGCATGAAGTTGCT
>JALORJ010000263.1 GCA_025459035.1 Burkholderiales bacterium | reverse complement strand
CGCGCAGCACTGGCTGCCGGTGGACCAGTACATCGGCGGCATCGAGCACGCCATCCTGCACCTGCTGTACTCGCGGTTCTGGACGAAGGTGATGCGCGACCTGGGGCTGGTCACGCTCGACGAGCCGTTCGCGCGGCTGCTGACGCAGGGCATGGTCCTGAACCACATCTGGTTCCGCAAGACCGGCGCCGGGCGCATCCAGTACTTCAACCCCGCCGACGTCGATGCGGTGACCGATGCGAAGGGCGCGATCGTCGGCGGCGTCGCGAAGAGCGACGGCCAGCCGGTCGAGTCCGGCGGTCTGGGCACGATGTCGAAGTCGAAGAACAACGGCGTCGACCCGCAGGCACTGATCGAGAAGTACGGCGCCGACACCGCGCGCTTCTTCATGATGTTCACGAGCCCGCCCGAGCAGACGCTCGAGTGGTCCGACGCCGGCGTCGACGGCGCCGCGCGCTTTTTGCGCCGCGTGTACGCGTTCGCCGTGCGCCACGACGCCGAGGTGCGGCCGGCGCGCGTGCCGGGCACGTCGCTCGCCGGGCTGCCGCCCGCGCTGGCGGCGACGCGGCGCGAGGTGCACGCCACGCTCGGCCAGGCGAGCTACGACCTCGAGCGCCATCAGTTCAACACCGTCGCCTCGGCGGCGATGAAGATCCTGAACGCGCTCGAACGCGCCCCGACCGACGGCCACGCGGCACAGCGCGCGGAGGTGCTGACCGAGGGCTTCGGCATCCTGCTGCGCGTGCTGCACCCGATCACGCCGCATCTGGCGTGGTGGCTGTGGCGCGAGACCGGTCTGGGCGACGACATCGAGCAGGCCGGCTGGCCGCAGCCCGACCCCGCGGCGCTGGTGCGCGACGAGATCGAGCTCGTGGTGCAGGTCAACGGCAAGCTGCGCGGCAGCCTGCGCGTGGCGGCCGGCGCCGACCTCGCCGCGATCGAGGCCGCGGCGCTGGCCGACGAGGGCGTGCAGCGCCACACCGCCGGGGCGACACCGAAGAAGGTGATCGTCGTGCCCGGCAAGCTCGTCAACATCGTCGTCTGAGCCCGCGATGCACGGCGCACGGCGCCTCCGGACCTGCGTCGCGCTTGCGCTGGCGCTGCTGCTGGCGGCCTGCGGCTTCCAGCTGCGCGGGCGCGCCGAGCTGCCGTTCGAGACGCTGTATGTCTCCGGCCTCGACTACTCGCCGTTCACCGGCCAGTTGAAGCGCGCGATCGAGAACGGCAGCAGCACGCGGCTGGCCGAAGCCGAAGGCGGTGCCGACGCGGTGCTCGAGCTGCAGAACGAGTCGCAGGAGCGCGCGATCCTGGCGGTGTCGGGCGGCGGGCGCGTGCGCGAGTTCCAGCTGCGCTACCGCGTGAGCTTCCGCGTGCACGACGGCAAGGGCCACGACTGGCTGCCCGCGTCGGAGGTGCTGCTGCGGCGTGACCTGACCTACGACGACACGCAGATCCTCGCCAAGGAAGCCGAGGCGCTGATGCTGTTCAAGGACATGCAGGGCGACGCCGTGCAGCAGGTGCTGCGCCAGATCCAGTCGATCCGCCCGGCCAGCCGCGTGGAGCGCGGATGAACGCACGCGTCGCGGCGCCGTCGACTGGCGGGCGCTCGGTCGGAGTCGTCACGCCGGCCGACCTGGCGTTCGACACGCCGCTCGCGCTGAAGGGCGGCGCCGTGATGCCGGCTTACGCGCTGCGCTACGAGACCTACGGCACGCTCAACGCCGCGCGCAGCAACGCCGTGCTGGTTTGCCACGCGCTCAACGCGTCGCACCACGTGGCCGGCGTGTACGCCGACGACCCGAAGAACGTCGGCTGGTGGGACAACCTGATCGGGCCCGGACGCGCCGTCGACACCGACCGCTTCTTCGTCATCGGCGTCAACAACCTCGGCAGCTGCTTCGGCTCGACCGGGCCGGCGTCGATCGACCCCGCGACCGGACGCCCGTGGGGCGCGGCCTTTCCGTTCGTGACCGTGGAAGACTGGGTCGACACCCAGGCGCGGCTGGCGACCGCGCTGGGCATCGAGCGCTTCGCGGCGGTGATCGGCGGCAGCCTGGGCGGCATGCAGGCGCTGCAGTGGACGCTGTCGTACCCCGACCGCGTCGGCCACGCGCTGATCGCGGCGGCCACGCCGAAGCTGTCGGCGCAGAACATCGCGTTCAACGAGGTGGCGCGCCGCGCGATCACCACCGACCCCGACTTCCACGGCGGCAACTACTACGAGCACGGCGTCGTGCCGGGCCGCGGCCTGCGCATCGCGCGCATGCTGGGCCACATCACCTACCTGAGCGACGACGCGATGGCCGAGAAGTTCGGTCGCGACCTGCGCGCCGACACCTTCGGGCGCGGGCTCGACGTCGAGTTCGAGATCGAGAGCTACCTGCGCTACCAGGCCGACAAGTTCGCGGCGTACTTCGACGCCAACACCTACCTGCGCATCACGCGCGCGCTCGACTGGTTCGACCCCGCGCACGCGTTCGACGGCGACCTGTCGGCGGCGCTGGCGCGGGCGCGCGCGCGCTTTCTGGTGGTGTCGTTCACGTCGGACTGGCGCTTCTCGCCGGCGCGCTCGCGCGAGATCGTCAAGGCGTTGCTCGACAACCGCCGCGACGTGTCGTACGCCGAGGTCGATGCGCCGCACGGCCACGACGCCTTCCTGATGGACGACGCGCGCTACCACGGCGTGGTGCGCGCGTGGATGGACAACATCCGGCCATGAGCGCCGCGATCCGCGCCGACTTCGAGACCATCGCCGGCTGGGTCAAGCCCGGCGCGCGCGTGCTCGACCTGGGCTGCGGCGACGGCGCGCTGCTCGCGTTCCTGCGCGAGCGCCGCGGCGTCACCGGCTACGGTGTCGAGATCGACGACGAGCGCGTCATCGCGTCGGTGCGCAACGGCGTCAGCGTGCTGCAGATGGACCTCGAGGCCGGGTTGTCGGGCTTCGCGTCCGACACCTTCGACCACGTCATCCTGTCGCAGACGCTGCAGGCCGTGCGCCACACCGAGCGGCTGCTGGCCGAGATGCTGCGCGTGGGCCGCGAAGGCATCGTGAGCTTCCCCAACTTCGGCCACTGGCGTGTGCGCCTGGCCATCGCGCTCGGGCGCATGCCGGTGTCGCGCGAGCTGCCGTACCAGTGGTACGACACCCCCAACATCCACCTCTTCACGCTGCACGACTTCGAGGATTTCTGCGCGAGCCACGGCATGCGCATCCTCGAGCGGCGCGTGCTGTCGGGCGGCGTGCCGGTGGCGCGGCTGCCGAACCTGTTCGCGGCCACCGCGGCGTACCGCTTCGAGCGCGCAGGATAGAAGCTGTGAAGCGACCCACCACGCCCGCTCGACCGTCCCGGAAGGCGCCGCTCGGCGTTGCGAATGCTCGCCGTGGGGCCCGCCACGGCTGTGCTTCGCGCCTTGATCGACACCTTCCGGATCGCCCGCTCGGACGCGCCGGATCGCTTCACAGCTTCTGAGTTGAACGCCACCCGGCGGAGCGTCTTCGCCGCGCTGGCCGACCGGCGTATCGCGCAGTGCGTGCTGCTGGGCTTCGCCTCCGGCCTGCCGCTGTACCTGCTGCTCAACCTGGTGCCGGCGTGGCTGCGCACCGAGGGCATCAGCCTGAAGGCCATCGGCGCGATCACGCTCGTGCAGTTCCCGTACACGTGGAAGTTCGTGTGGGCACCGCTGATCGACCGCTTCGCTGTCGCGCGCTTCGGGCGGCGCCGCACGTGGATGGCGCTCACGCAGCTGGGCCTGCTCGCGGTGATCGGCGCGATGGGCTTCGCGTCGCCGACGGCCGACCTGTCGTGGGTGGTGGCCGCATGCGTCGCGTGCGCGCTGCTGTCGGCGACGCAGGACATCGCGATCGACGCGTACCGCCGCGAGCTGCTGCCCGATGCATCGCTGGGCCTGGGCAACAGCGTGCACGTCAACGCATACCGCATCGCCGGGCTCGTGCCCGGGTCGCTGTCGCTCGTGCTGGCCGACCATCTGCCGTGGAGCGCGGTGTTCGCGATCACCGCGCTGTTCGTGCTGCCGGGGCTCGTGCTCACGCTGATCGTCACCGAACCCGCCGTCGCCGCCGACCGCCCGCGCACACTGCGCGCGGCGGTCGTCGAGCCGTTCCGCGAATTCGTGCAGCGCGCCGGCCCGCGCCACGCGCTGCGCGTGCTGGCCTTCCTCTTCCTCTACAAGCTCGGCGACAGCATGGCGACCGCGCTG
>JALORJ010000262.1 GCA_025459035.1 Burkholderiales bacterium | reverse complement strand
GGACCGCTCAGGGTCGGTCGGCCCAGCGCTCGAGCTCGGCCACCATGCGCGCGACGCGGTCGGCCACCTTCTCGGTCGTGAGCTTCTCGCGGATGCGCGCGATCAGCAGCGGAAACGCGAAGGGCGTCGCGCGCGGCGTGTCGATCACGTGCACCGTGCGCCGCGCGATCGCGTCGAGCGTGCGCTGCATGCGCGCGAGCTCGAGCTCCTGCTCCAGCACTTCGCGCCGCGCCTGCGCGAGCAGCAGGTTGTCCGGGTCGTGCTTCGCGAAGACATCGAAGAACAGCTCGCTCGACGCCTGCAGCTGGCGCGTGCTCTTCGACTGGCCCGGAAAGCCCTGGAACACGAGGCCCGCCACGCGCGCCACCTCGCGAAAGCGACCTCGCGCGAGCTGGCCGGCGTTCAGGCTCTCGAGGATGTCGGCCTCGAGATTCAGCGGCGAGAACAGGCCGGCGGCGATCGCGCCGCGCCAGTCGACCGGCTCGGCGCACAGCAGCTCGAAGCCGTAGTCGTTGACCGAGAGCGAGAAGGTGGCCGGCGCGTGACGGGCGATGCGCCACGCGCACAGGTTCGACAGCCCGGTGTGCACGTGCCGGCCCGCGAACGGGTAGCAGAACAGGTGATGGCCTTCGCGCGTCTTCAGCGTCTCGACCAGCAGCTCGTCGCCGCCGGGCACGCGCGACCAGCGCCGCTGGATGTCGAACAGCGGCATCAGCGCCCGCAGCTCGGGTTCGTCGAAGTGCCCCGCGCGCGCGGCGTCGATCAGCGCGACCACGCCCTGCGCGAGCTCGCTCGACAGCGGCATCTTGCCGCCGGCCCAGCGCGGCACCACGCCCTTGCGCGCGCTGCCCTTGCGCACCAGCGCCGTCATCTCGTGCACGCGCACCAGCTCGAGCACGCGTCCCGCGAACAGGAAGTGGTCGCCGCGGTCGAGCATGCCGATGAACGACTCCTCGACGTGGCCGATGCGCCCGCCCGCGAGCCACTTCACCTCCATCGCCGCGTCGCTGACGATCGTGCCGACGCCCATGCGATGGCGCTTCGCGATCTGCGCGTCGGGCACGCGGTGCACGCCGGTGTCGGGGTCGACGACGACGCGGTGGTACTCGGGATAGGCCGTCAGCGTCGTGCCGCCGCGGATCACGAAGTCGACCGCCCAGCGCCACGCCGTGTCCGACAGGTCGCGGTACGCGTGCGCGGTGCGCACTTCGGCCAGCAGCGCGTCGGGCACGAAGCCGCCGCCCAGCGCGACGGTGACCAGGTGCTGCACGAGCACGTCCAGCGGCGCGTGCGGTGGGCGCCGTGCCTCGATGTTTCCGGCCAGCGCCGCACGCCGCCCCGCGGCGGCCTCGATCAGCTCGAAGCTGTGCGTCGGCACGCAGGTGATGCGCGAGGCGCGGCCGGGGGCGTGGCCCGAGCGTCCGGCGCGCTGCAGCAGCCGCGCCACGCCCTTGGGGCTGCCCAGCTGCAGCACGCGCTCGACGGGCAGGAAGTCGACGCCCAGATCGAGACTCGACGTGCAGACGCACGCCTTCAGCGTGCCGGCCTTCAGCCCGGCCTCGACCCAGTCGCGCAGACCGCGGTCGAGCGAGCCGTGATGCAGCGCGATCAGCCCAGCCCAGTCGGGGCGCGCCGCGAGCAGCGACTGGTACCAGAGCTCGGCCTGCGCGCGGGTGTTGGTGAACAGCAGCGTCGTCGCGGCCTGCTCGATCTCGTCGACGACGGCATCGACGAGCTTCACGCCCAGATGCCCCGCCCACGGAAAGCGCTCGATCGCCGGCGGGATCAGCGTGTCGAGCGTGATCGCCTTGGCGAGCTTGCCCTGCACCACGCGGCCCGGTCGCCCCGGTCCCAGCAGCACGTCGCGGGCCTCGTCGAGATTGCCCAGCGTCGCCGACAGGCCCCACACGACCAGCGCCGGGTTCCACGCGCGTAGCCGTGCGAGCGCGAGCTGGACCTGCACGCCGCGCTTGTTGCCGAGCAGCTCGTGCCATTCGTCGACGACCACGAAGCCGACGTGCGCGAGCTGCTCGCGCGCGTCGTCGCGCGTCAGCAGCAGCGTCAGGCTCTCGGGCGTCGTGACCAGCGCGGTCGGCCAGCGCTTCGCCTGACGCGCGCGCTCGGCCGACGCCGTGTCCCCGGTGCGCATGCCGACGGTCCAGCCCAGACCCAGATCGGCCAGCGGCGCCGTGAGCGCCCGCGTCGTGTCGGCCGCCAGCGCGCGCATCGGCGTGAGCCACAGCACCGTCAGCGGCGGCGCGACGGTGCGCGCCCGCGACGTGCGGCGCATCGCCGTCGCGACGGGTGCGGGCGCCACTGCCGTCGCGTCGTCCGCGTGCCGCAGCACGGCCGCGAACCAGACCGCGAAGGTCTTGCCGGCGCCGGTGGTCGCGTGCAGCAGACCCGACTCGCCGGCCGCCGCCGCGGACCACAACGCGCGCTGGAACGGGAACGGCGTCCAGCCCTGACGCGCGAACCAGTGCTCGACGCGCTCCGCGATCGGCCCGGCCGATGGCGATGTCATCGCGCTCGACGCGGGCGGGGGCGACGCCCGTCGCGTGTCCGGGGCCGGCATCGGCGCTGCTGGTGCGAGATCTGTCGATGCGAGGGGATTCTTCTTGCGTACCGGCATGCCCGGGATTAGAAACGACGCCGAGGACATCGACCACGGTGCCTCGATCGGCGGACACAGATCCGCGAGACCTGTCTACATCTGGAGACCTGCAACATGAAGACCCACGCCTGCGGCGTGGCGGCGGCGCTTGCGCTGGCCGTCGCGGCCCCGGCGTCGCACGCCCTGACGTTGTACGGGCCGACGCCATACACCTCGTTCAACGACTCGCCGTTCTTCGGCATGGTGGCCCTCGAGAATTTCGAAGGCGCGCCGATCCTGGGCTACACGGCGCTCAACGGCTCGCCTCTCGGCCCTGGCGCGCTGACCGACTCGGTCGACGGTGCCAATCCCGGGGCCGGCTCGATCGGGACCAGCTGGTACAGCGGCCTCAACGGTGTCGGCAGCAACAGCATCGGCTTCAGCTTCACCGGGCCGTTGCCCACCAAGGTCGGTCTGGTCTGGACTGACGTCGGCTTCACCGACAGCGGATCGATCGGCGGTCCGTCGCAGGTCTTCCTCGATGTCTACGACGCGGGAGGTGCGCTGGCCGGCACGCTCGACATGGGTCTGCTCGGGGACGCCCTGGCCTCCGGCGAGACTGCCGAAGACCGCTTCGGCGGCGCCTTCCTCGCGGGCGGCATCTCGAAGATCGTGATGCGCATGCCGCAGAGCGACGACTGGGAAGTCGACCACCTCCAGTTCGGCGCACCTGTGCCGGAGCCGAGCACGTATGCACTGATGGGCGTCGGCCTGCTGGGCGTGGCCTCGGCAGTCGCCCGCAAGCGCCGCCGCTAGAGCGCCGCTGCGGGCGCGGTTTCCGCCCCGGCGCTCACACCCGCCGAAACCCCCGTAGCCGGGGGGCGACCTGCCGACCGGCCAGGCCGACCCACGTGCGCACCGGGGCGTTGCACAGCCGTCGTGACCTCGTGTCACGGCGGCTTTTTTCGTTTCATCCTCACAGAACGACAAAAAAGACTTGCGCGAAACTTACGTCCTGATTGATTCTCACGTCACAGCAAGTCGTTGTCCGTCGGGGACCTCAGGCGCCCACCCGAGCGCGCCCACCCGCACAATCTTTCGTTCCGATCTCTTTCTGGAGCACCCACATGCACTTCGCCAAGCTTCTTCCGGCGGCCCTGCTGGCGGTCGCCGCCACCGGCGCCCAGGCCGTCCCGCTGGTCACCGTCGTCAACCCGTACCTGTCGTTCGCCGGCGATTCGCCGTGGGCCGGCTTCGCCGCGGTCACCCTCGAAGACTGGGAAGGCGCCCCCAAGGCCGGCTACTCGGTCAGCGGCGGTGGCGTCCTCGGCCCCGGCCGGCTGACCGACTCGGTCGACGGCGCGAACCCCGGCCAGGGCTCGACCGGCCACTCGTACTACTCGTTCGGCCCGACCGACACGATGACGTTCAGCTTCGTCGCCAACGGCTCGGGCCTGTTCCCGCAGCTGGTCGGCATCGTCTGGACCGACGTCGGCTACCTCAAGGGCGAGTCGGGCAACACGTTCACCGGCGTGAGCAACGTGACGGTCGAGTTCTTCGACTCGACGGGCACCTCGCTCGGCATCACCAACGTCACCAAGCGCGGCGACGGCAAGGTGGCGGGTGA
>JALORJ010000261.1 GCA_025459035.1 Burkholderiales bacterium | reverse complement strand
CACCGCTGTTCATCCAGTCGGTCTTCGGCATCCGCGGCGGCATCGGCCCGCATCCGGAAGACGTGCTGCACATGCGCCGCACGGCAGACCGCCTGTTCGGCGACCTGTACCAGTGGTCGGTGCTCGGCGCCGGCTCGAACCAGATGTACATCGCGACGCAGTCGGCCGTGATGGGCGGGCACGTGCGCGTCGGGCTCGAGGACTCGCTGTGGATCGGCAAGGGACGTCTGGCGGCCAGCAACGCGGAACAGGTCGCGAAGGTGCGGCGCATCCTGGAGGAGCTGGGTCTGCAGATCGCCACGCCAGCCGAAGCCCGCGCGATCCTGAAGCTCAAGGGCGCGGGCGCCGTCGGCTTCTGACACGCCGCGATTGGTGCACCGCGGCGTAGCGCGCCGCGGCAGTCGCCGTTCGCGGACACCGCGCACCTGACGCGGGGCGGTTGGCAGGGCTCGCTGCGTTGCGCCAGAATTCCGCCGACATCCCGCATCCCGGAGCCCGCCCGTGGATCAGAAGGAAGCGCAGGTCGAGCTGGAACGCGCCACCGAGGCTGCCCGTGGAGGCATCACGGCAATCGAGCGCGCGCTCCTCGGCAAGCTGATCGAGGTCTGCAACCGCCCCGCGTTCGACGTGGTGCTCTGGACCGGCGAGACCTTCTCCGGGGTCCCGGGCGTGCAGGCGCCCTCGCGCATCCTGATCCGTGACCGCGGCGCGCTGGTGCGCATGCTCGCCAACCCCGAGCTCTACACCGGCGACGACTACGCCGACGGCCGCGTCGACATCGACGGCGACCTGGTCGGCGTGCTCGAAGCGATCTACCGCGGTCTCGACAGCCTGCCCGAGCGGTCGATGAAGGCGCGCTTCCTGCGATGGATCAACCGGCCGCGCCCGAACACGCTCGAAGGTTCGCGCCGCAACATCCACGCGCACTACGACATCGGCAACGCGTTCTACCGCTTCTGGCTCGATCGCGAGGCGATGCAGTACACGTGCGCGTACTTCCGCACGCCCGACCTGTCGATCGAGCAGGCGCAGATCGCGAAGCTCGATCACGTGGCGCGCAAGGTGCAGCTCGCCGCGGGCGACGTCGTCTACGAGGCCGGATGCGGCTGGGGCGGGCTCGCGCGGCACTTCGTGAAGCGCCACGGCGCCGCGAAGGTGCGCGCGTTCAACATCTCCGAGGAACAGGTCGCGTACGCGCGCGAGGAAGCGGCGCGCCAGGGCCTTTCCGACCGCATCGAGTACGTCCTCGACGACTACCGCAACATGAGCGGCGCCTGCGACGTGTTCGTGTCGGTCGGCATGCTCGAGCACGTCGGCGTCGACAACTACCCGACGCTCGGCGGGGTGATCGACCGCGTGCTCAAGCCCCACGGGCGCGGCCTGATCCACTCGATCGGCCGCAACCGGCCGATGCCGATGAACGCGTGGATCGAGAAGCGCATCTTCCCCGGTGCGTACCCCGCCACCATCGCGCAGATGATGCGCATCTTCGAGCCGGCCGGCCTGTCGGTGCTCGACATCGAGAACCTGCGGCTGCACTACGCCGACACGCTGCAGCACTGGCTCGACCGCTTCGACGAGAACGTCGACGCGATCCGCGCGCGCTACGACGAGCGCTTCGTGCGCATGTGGCGCCTGTATCTCGCGGGGTCGAAGGCCGCGTTCCAGGTGGGCGCACTGCAGCTGTTCCAGATCGCGTTCGCGCGCGGCAACGACAACTCCGTACCGCGCACCCGCGAGCACCTGTACCGCGAGGCGACCGATGGATCGCTGTGAGGTCCTGATCGTCGGCGGCGGCCCCGCCGGTTCGACGTGCGCGACCCGCCTGCGTCAGGCGGGCATCGACGTGATCGTGCTCGACCGCAAGGCGTTCCCGCGCGACAAGATCTGCGCTGGCTGGGTGACGCCGGCCGTGTGGTCCGCGCTGGGCGTGACGCCCGAGGCCTACGCGCGCGACGGGCGCACGCTGCAGCCGATCACCGGATTTCGCACCGGGATCATCGGCGGCGCCGAGGTCGACACCCGCTACGACACGCCGGTGAGCTACGGCATCCGGCGCTTCGAGTTCGACGCGTACCTGCTCGAGCGCTCGGGCGCGCGGCGCGTCACCGCCCCGCTGAAGTCGCTCGAGCGCACTGACGACGGCTGGATCGCCGACGGCGCCATCGCCGCGCGGCTGGTCATCGGCGCCGGCGGCCATTTCTGCCCGGTCGCCCGCGAGCTCGGCGCCGCGCTCGGCCAGAGCGAGCAGATCGTCGCCGCGCAGGAGATCGAGTTCCCGCTGACCGACGCGCAGCGCGCGCAGTCCGCGGCCGACGGCCACGTGCCCGAGCTGTACTTCTGCGACGACCTGAAGGGCTACGGCTGGGTCGTGCGCAAGGGCGCGTACCTGAACGTGGGCCTCGGCCGCGAGGACAACCACAAGCTGGCCGAGCACGTCGCCACGTTCGCGCGCTGGCTCAAGCAGAAAGGACGCGTGCCGCAGGACATGCCGGAGAAGTTCGGCGGCCACGCGTACCTGCTCTACAACCACGCGGCGCGTCCGCTGCTCGCGGACCGCGCGCTGCTGATCGGCGACGCCGCAGGTCTCGCGTATCCGCAGAGCGGCGAAGGCATCCGCCCCGCCGTCGAGTCCGCCGTGTTCGCGGCCGACACGATCGTCGCGGCGGCCGGCGACTACCGGGAAGCGGCGCTCGCGCCGTATCGCGACCGCATGCTCGCGCGGTTCGGTCAGCGCCAGGCCGCGTCGCTGCTCGACCACATGCCGGAGGGCCTCAAGCGCTTCGCCGCGACGCGCCTGATGGCCAACGCGTGGTTCACGCGGCACGTCGTCATCGACAAGTGGTTCCTGCACACCGAGCAGCCGGCACTCGTGGCCTGACGACCGCCGCCGCAGGCCGGCGCGCGCCGCGGCGCCGCGTCAGGCCTGCAGGAACTCGACGATGTGGCTGCGCAACTGCGGGTCGAGATCGACGAAGCGCAGGCCGGTCTTGAAGCCGCCGTACGGACCGCTCAGCGCGGCGTAGGTCACCTCGACGCCTGCTTCGATGGTCACCGCTCGCAGGCCGAGCGGCAGTTCGGTACGGATGCGAAACCGCGTGCCGGCCGGTGGCTCGACGGGGACGACGATGCCCATGCCACCGACACCGATGTCGAGCGGACGCACCCGGACTTCCCGCTGCGGGACCAGCAGCACGACCGTGTGTCCGCTCAGCCGCTTGCGCGCGTGCCGGCGACGCTCGATCCCCGCCACGCGGTCGAACGTGTCCTGCGGGTCGCTCCAGGCAGGCGACATCGGCGATTTCCTGTGTGATGGTGTGCGCGCATGGAGTGCGCATCGCCGATCGGGTTCACGGATACGACGAAAGGTTGCATGCGTGGCCGCGAGACTGTCACGGCACGCACCACGTCGACGCATCACGCGCGAAGCGCGCCCGCCGATGCCCGTCCGGATGCAGCAGCAGCGTCTCGATGCACCGCACGTCGACGCGCATCACCGCGAAGTGCGTGCGCCCGTGCTCGGAGGGTGCAGGCGCCGGCCCGGTACCGGCCGCGGCGGCGTCGGGCGACGGTGCCGGCGTGCCCGGCGCCAGCGCCGTGCGGTAGTTGCGCTTCGCGCCGTCGCCGAGACGCGCCCACGCGGCATCGACCTCCAGGCCGTCGCGCAGCACCGTCACGTCGCCGTCGACGCGCGCCTGCAGTTCGCTGCGGCGGTCGTAGAAGACGAGTGAGGCGCGCGCGGCGCGCACGAGATCGTCGACCTTGGCCGAGCGGGCGTCCGTGTGCAGCCACAGCCGACTCGCGGCGGCGTCCGCGCCGCGCAGGATCACGGTGCGCGCGTGCGGCGCGCCGTCGCGCCCGACCGTCGCGAGCACGGGCGCACGCCACTGCGCATGCCGGTCATGCACGGCACGCTCGAGCTGGCGCCACACATGGGCGCGCGTGGCCGCGAGGTCGTCGATCCAGGCCGGGCGTTCGCGCATCGCCGGAGTGTCGCGCGGAACATGCGTCCGCGGCCACGACCCGAGGCGGCAGCGCGGCGGTCTCGCGCACCGCCCGCGGTCGCGCCTCCCTGCCCATAATCGACGCACTCCCCGCGCTCGCTCCATGGCCGCTCCCTCAGCACCGCCCTCTCCCGCCCGCGTCCTCGTCGTCGACGACGACCGGCGGCTGCGCGACCTGCTGCGCCAGTTCCTCGCCGACGAGGGCTTCGCCGTGCGCAC
>JALORJ010000019.1 GCA_025459035.1 Burkholderiales bacterium | reverse complement strand
GGCGCTGGGGCGAGCCGGAGGACTTCAAGGGCCCAGTGGTGTTCCTGGCCTCGGAGGCGTCCTCGTACGTGCACGGGGCGATCATCCCGGTCGACGGCGGCTGGATGGGGCGATGAGCGCCGGGTATCGGGCCGCCCACTTCATCGGGAACCGCGAGTTCACCACCGCCAACCTGCGGTTCCTCAACCGCGCGCTGCCGTCGGCCGTGGCCGCCGTGCCGGCCAACTACCCGAAGGAGCTGGTCGCCCGCGGCGGTCTTGTGATCTCGGACACGACGCCGCTCGCGCCGGGCGAGACCCGCGAGATCCGTCTCGAGGCGACCGACGCGATGTGGGAGCTCGAGCGTCTGGTGAGTTTCCTGACCGACGTCGACTCGAAGTTCGGCGGCCTGCTGTTCTTCGAGACGGCCGGCGGCGAGCGCCAGATCGCGGAGATCGGCGGGCCGATCCTGCCGGTGTTCACGCAGCTCTGATGTCGATGCGGCGGTTCGGGCGGGTCGCGGCGCAGGCCGCGGCGGGGGTGGCGTGCCTCGCCGGCGCGACGGGCGTGCAGGCGCACGGCGGGCTCGCGATGGACCAGGACATGTGCAAGCTGACCGTCGGTCACTACACGATGCACTTCGCCGGGTACCAGGAAGACGCCCAGCGGTCCGAGTTCTGCGAGGACATCCCGCGCACCGGCCGCACGATCATCGTGCTCGACTTCGTCGACGACGCGCTGCGCGACCTGCCGGTGGAGGTGCGCGTCGTACGCAAGGTCGACGGCGCGCTCGACGACGCGCCGGTCGTCTTCGCGCTGCCGCCGCGCACCTATCCGTCCGGCACGCTCACGTTCGCGCACGACTTCGTCGAACCCGGTGACTACGTCGGGCTGGTGTACGCCGGCGATCGGCGTGCGCACACGTCGGTCTTCCCGTTCGCGGTCGGGGCCGACCGCGCGTGGATGCCGATCGCCGGTGGGGCGGCGGCCCTGCTCGCGCTCGGGGGGGCGGGCTTCGTGATCGGCCGCCAGCGCATGCAGCGCGCGATCGAGGCGGCAGCGCCGGAGTCGCACGCGTGACGGCGCGCGGTCTGCGCGCCGTGTCGGCCGCGGCGCTCGTGGCGTCGATGGTGCTGGCGCCCGCGGCGCACGCGCATTCGTGGCTGGTCAAGAGTGAACCGCGTGCCGGTGCGACGCTTGCTCAGCCGCCTGCCGAAGTGGTGCTCGTGTTCGCGGAAGCCGTCGAGCCGGCGTTCGTGAAGATCGCGGTGCACCGGGACGGCAAGCCGGTGCAGCCCGCGCCGGTGCCGGTGCTTGCTGCCGACGCGAAGTCCGCGACCGTGCCGCTGGGTGCCGCGGCGGGCCCCGGGGCGTGGAGCATCGACTGGCGCATCGTCGCGCGTGATGGTCATCGCAGCAACGGCACCCTGCGCTTCGTCGTGAAGCCGCGCTGACGCGCGGCGCGGCGCATGGGGCGTGGCCTCGCGTTCGTCGCGATCGCGCAGGCGGTCGGCTGGCTCGCGCTCGCCCCGCGCGGCGCGTGGCTCGGCGCGACCTTCGATCTGTGTTCCCGCTGGCGAGCGCTGGCCGCTGCCGCGCTCGGCGTCGCGTTGCTGGCCATCGCGTGGCGCCTGCACGCGCACGGCGTCGAACTCGATCCGGACGCCCCGTGGCGCGCCGCTCCGCAGACCTGGGTCGGCCGCGTGCTGATCGCGCAGGCGTGCGTGGTCGCGGCTGCGCTGGTCGCGTCGCGCACCGCGCGCACCGCGACCCTCGGCGCCGTGCTCGCCTGGCTGGCGCTCGCCGGCACGGCGCTGTCGGGGCACGCGGTCGCGGCGGACGTGTCGCCGTGGTTGTCCGCGGCGGCGATCGCGCACGTGATGGTCGCGGGCGCCTGGTGCGCCGCGCTGGGGCCGCTGCTGCTGCTGCATCGTGCAGCGTCCGCCGGGCACGTCACCCGCCCCTGGCGCGACGTGCTGGCGCGCTTCTCGCGCGTCGCGCTGCCGGCGATGCTGGCCGTGGTGGCCGCCGGAACGGTCGTCGCGCTGTGGAGCGTCGGGCGCTGGCCGGCGCTGTTCGCGACCCCCTACGGGCAGTGGCTGGGCATCAAGCTCGCGGCTGTCGTCGGCGTGTTCGCGAGCGCCGCGTGGTTGCGCCGCTGGCTCGCGCGTCCGGCGGCGGCGCATCGACCGGCCGGCCGCGCGCTCGCGATCGAGTGCGCACTCGCGCTGGCGGTTGTCGGCGCGGCCGGCACGCTCGCCGACATCGTGCCCGGTGCGCACGACGCGATCACGTGGCCGGACGCGTTCCGCTGGGCGCCGCTGGATGCGTGGCGCCTGCACGCGCCCGACATGGTCGCGCCGCTCGTCGGCGCCGCCGCGGCCATCGTCGTCGGCGGGCTCGTGGGGCTGCGGCTGCGGCGTCGCCACGCGGGGCTGGCCTGGGGCGGGGCGGGGACCGGCGTCGCGCTCGCCGCGGCGCTGGCGCTGCCCGCGATCGCCGTCGACGCCTACCCGAGCACGTACGCCGCCGCGGTCACGCCGTGGGACGCCGCGTCGATCGCCGCCGGTGCGCAGTTGTACGAACGGCACTGCAGCGGCTGCCACGGCCGCACCGGGCGCGGGGACGGCGCTGCCGGGGCCGCGCTGCCGGTGCGCCCCGCGAACCTCACCGAGCCGCATGTGGGCTGGCACACGCACGGTGACCTGTGGTGGTGGATCACGCACGGCATCGCAGGCGCGCCGATGCCGGGCTTCGGCGCGGTCACGACCGATGTCGAGCGCTGGCAACTGATCGACTGGCTGATGGCGCTGTCGCTGGGCCACGAGGCGCGCAACCTCGGCACGCGCGTGCTGTCACGCGCGCCGTGGCTGCCCGCGATCGACCTGCGCTGGACCGACGCGGCGGGGCGCGAGCACGCACTGTCCGATCTGCGCGGGCGCGAGGCGGCGCTGGTGGTGCTGATCCACGACGCGCGCGAACTCGACCGCGTGCGGGCGCTCGCGGCGTCGCCACCCGGGCCGGGCGCGCGCGTGATCGTCGTCGCGGCCCCGCCGATCGCCGCCCAGCTCGAACCCGCTGCCGGCGTCGACGTGGCCGTCGATGCCGACGGCGCGATCGCGGCCGCCTGGGGCCACTACCGCCGCACGCTCGCGTCGCCGGACCTGCGCGACGACGCGCCGCTCGTCGCGCGCATCGAGTGGCTCGTGGACCGCTTCGGCTTCGTGCGCGCGCGCTGGCGCGCCGACGAGGCGCCCGTGTTCGCGTCGGCCGACGCACTGCGCGCCGCGGTGGCCGCACTGGCGGCGGAGCCCGAACTGCGCTCGCCCGACGTGCACGCGCATTGACGCGCACGGCCGACGCGGTACGGTGCGGTCGACTCCGCCCCGCGCCCCTGCAACGCCGCCTTCCGTGTCCGAGCCCGCCCCGACTGCCGCGTCGCCTTCCGACCCGTCCGCTTCGCCCCGACCCGCCGTCGATCCGGTCGAGGCGTTCGGCATCCGACCGCTCGACGCGTACGCGCGGATCATCGACGCGCGCTCGCCGCGCGAGTACGCCGACGACCACGTGCCCGGCGCGATCAACCTGCCGGTCGTCGACGACGCGCAGTACGCCGAGGTCGGGACGCGCCACCGCACCGATCCGCACGCGGCCTACGTCGTCGGCGTCGGCTACGCGCTGCGCAACATCGCGACGCAGATCGACACGCTGATCGCCGGCCACGCGCCGCACGACCGCTTCCTCGTCTACTGCTTTCGGGGCGGCAAGCGCAGCCGCCTGTGGGCCGATGCGCTGGCCACCATCGGCTTCGAGGTCGACGTGCTGGCCGGCGGCTGGAAGCGCTATCGCCGCTGGGTGCTGGCCGGGCTTGACGCGGTACCGGGCACGCTGCGCTGGCAGGTGGTCTGCGGCCCGACCGGCGGCGGCAAGACGCGGTGGCTGGCCGCGCTCGCGCGCGCCGGCGCGCAGGTGCTGGACCTCGAGGCACTCGCCTGCCACCGCGGCTCGCTGCTGGGCGATCTGCCCGGCGTGGCGCAGCCGCCGCAGAAGCGGTTCGAGTCGGCGCTGTTCGACGCGCTGCGGCGCTTCGACCCCGCGCGCCCGGTGTGGATCGAGGCCGAGAGTCCGCGTCTCGGGCGGCTGCGGCTGCCCGCCGCGCTGGTCGACGCGATGCGCGCCGCCCCGGTGGTCGACGTCGTGACGCCGATGGCCGTACGCGTGCAGCTGTGGCACGACGACTACGCGCACTTCGCGGCGGCGCCGCGCGCGATGGTCGACCGCCTTGCGGGACTGCGCGCGCTCGTCGGTCATGCGACGTTCACCGCATGGCAGGCGCTGGCCGACGCCGGTGACACGGGCTCGCTGTTCGAGCGCGTGATGGTCGACCACTACGACCCGTGCTATCGCCGCTCGCTGCGCCAGGGCTGGGGCGACAACCCGCGGCTTGCGACCCTGACGCTCGATGCGCTCGACGCCGCATCCCTCGACCGCGCGGTCGCCGCGCTGCCGCCGGCGCTGCGGGGTTAGCGACGCGGTCTCGGCGCCCGCGGGCCGCGGCGGATGTGCCGCCTGGTCCGGCGCCGCACGATCACGGCGCGTGCGCCGAACGATGCCGGCGTCGCCGCCTGCGGATCACCGCACGATCAGCCGTGACGTCTCCGCGCCCGGGGCCAGCACCTCGCCGACCGCCGCCGCGTGCGCGAAGCCGCGCGCGTGGAAGGTCGCGACCACGCGCTCGACGGCCCCCGGCGCGCACGCCACCAGCAGGCCGCCGCTGGTCTGCGGATCGGTGAGCAGCGCGCGGTCGACCGCGTCGAAGCCGTCCGGCAGCACCACCGCGTGGCCGACGCTCGCCCAGTTGCGGTTCGACGCGCCGGTCACGCAGCCGGCCGCGGCGAGGCCGCGCGCCGCGGGCAGCAGCGGCACACGCGCGAAATCGATCGCGATGTCGCAGCGCGAGCCGCGCGCCATGCCGAGCGCGTGACCGGCCAGACCGAAGCCGGTGACGTCGGTCATCGCGTGTACGTCGGGGTCCGCGGCGAACTCGGTCCCGACCGTGTTGAGCCGCGTGGTGGTGTCGAGCATCGCGGCGTAGCCGGCGGCGTCGAGCTGGCGCTTGCGAAACGCCGCCGAGCAGATGCCGACGCCGAGCGGCTTTCCCAGCACCAGCCGGTCGCCGGCGCGCGCGGCAGCGTTGCGGCGCACGTCGCGCGGATGCACGAGACCCAGCGCGACCAGCCCGTAGATCGGCTCGACCGAGTCGATCGTGTGGCCGCCAGCCACCGGCACGCCGGCGCTCGCGCAGACTGCCGCGCCGCCGGCGAGCACGCGCGCGATGGTCGTGGTCGACAGCTTGTCGATCGGCATGCCGACGATCGCGAGCGCGAGGATCGGGCGCCCGCCCATCGCGTAGACGTCGCTCAGCGCGTTGGTCGCGGCGATGCGGCCGAAGTCGTACGGATCGTCGACCACGGGCATGAAGAAGTCGGTCGTGGCGACCAGCGCCTGATCGTCCGACAGCTGCCACACGGCGGCGTCGTCGCCGGTCTCGAGGCCCACCAGCAGTGCCGGCGGCACCGGCATCGTCGGCGTGCCGCGCAGGATGTCGGCGAGTAGCGCGGGCGCGATCTTGCAGCCGCAGCCACCGCCGTGGGCCAGCGATGTGAGCGGGGGTTCGGCCGCGCTGGCGGGCGGCAGGGGCGAGGCGGTCATGCGCGGGCTCCGGACCGGCGCCGCATGTCGGCGCCGAAGCCGCGCAACGTACAAGCCTTCGTCGCGCTTGCGCCAGATCAAGGGCGTCGCGGGCCGGCCGGCCGATGCTCGCGGCCATGCAAGCGACCCCCGTCACCACGCACGTCGTCCCCGATCTCGGCGAGGCGCTGCTGCGCCGCATGGACACGCCCGGCCCGCGCTACACGTCGTACCCGACGGCGGACCGCTTCCACGATCACTGGAGTCGCGACGCGTGGGACGCCGTGCTGCGCACGCGGCGCGGCGCGCGCGAGCCGCTGTCGCTGTACGTGCACGTGCCGTTCTGCGAGTCGGTCTGCTTCTACTGTGCGTGCAACAAGGTCGTGACGCGGCGCCACGAGCGCTCGGGACCGTGGCTCGACGCCATCGAGCGCGAGGTCGCGCTGGTGTGCGACCGCATGGGCACGCTGCAACCGGTGGGCCAGCTGCATCTGGGCGGCGGCACGCCGACGTTCCTGTCCGACGCCGAGCTCGCACGGCTGCTGTCGATCCTCGACCGCGCGTTCGCGCTGCAGCCCGATGCCGAGCGTGCGGTCGAGGTCGATCCGCGCACCGTCGACGGCGAACGCCTCGCGCGGCTGGCCGCGATGGGCTTCGATCGGCTGAGCTTCGGCGTGCAGGACTTCGACCCGTCCGTGCAGAAGGCGGTGCATCGCGAACAGAGCGTCGAGAGCGTCGCCGAACTGCTCGACGCGGCGCGCCGCCTCGGCTTCCGCTCGACCAACGTCGACCTGATCTACGGCCTGCCGCACCAGACGCCGGCCAGCTTCGAGCGCACGGTGCGGCAGGTGACGGCGCTGGCACCCGACCGCGTCGCGATGTACGGCTACGCGCATCTGCCGTCGCGGTTCAAGCCGCAGCGCAGCATCGACGAGGCGACGCTGCCGCAGGCGGCCGACCGGCTGGCGATGCTGCAGGCGGCGCTGCGCCTGTTCGGCGACGCCGGCTACGACTACATCGGCATGGACCACTTCGCGAAGCACGACGATCGCCTCGCGCAGGCGCATCGCGCCGGCCGGCTGCACCGCAATTTCCAGGGCTACACGACGCGCCCCGGCGGCGATCTGGTCGCGCTGGGCCCGTCGGCGATCAGCCAGGTGGCCGATCACTACAGCCAGAACACGAAGGCGCTGCCCGACTACGAGGCCGCGCTGACCGCCGGCCGGCTGCCGGTCGAACGCGGCTATGCGCTGAACGCCGAGGACCGGCTGCGCCGCGACGTGGTGATGGCGGTGATGTGCCGCGGCGAAATCGTTCCGGCCGACATCGAGGCGCGCCACGGCATCGACTTCGCGCGTCACTTCGCGCCCGAACTCGCAGCGCTCGGACGCTTCGAGGACGACGCCATGCTGGTGCGCGACGCGGACCGCTGGCGGGTCACGGATCTGGGCTGGTATTTCGTACGCGCGATCGCGATGGCGTTCGACCAGCATCTGCGCACCGCCCGCGCGGCGCCCGCGCAGTTCTCGCGCGTGGTCTGACCTCTCGTATCTGCGCCGCGGCGACCGCGGCGGCGTGTTCGATCGGGACGCCGACCCTCAGCGGCGGTCGAATCGCGGCCCGCGCAGTTCGAACACGCAGGCCGCCGCGCCGGTCGCTTCGCACGCGATCTCGTCGACCCGCGCCGCGGGATCGATCAGTGCGCCGAACAGGCGCTCGAAGGTGGCCGCGAAGAATCCGCAGATCGGTGCGTCGGCATGCTCACCGCGGCACAGCGGGTTGTCCTCGATCGAGAAGCGCACGGTCGCGCCGCGTGTGACGGTGAAGCGACCGCTGCCGGCGAAGGTCCACGCGTGCCGCCCGATCGCGTGCAGCAGCAGCCGGGCGGCCGGGCGCGCCGGCAGCACGCGCAGCAGCGCCTGGAAGGCGCGCGGGATGCGGTGCGCGAGCAGATAGTCGGCCGTGCGCCGCCCGGCGTCGCGGGCGATGCGGTCGGCAAGCGGCGCATCGAGGCACGCGCGCAGGCTGCGGTGCAGCTGCTGCACGTCCGCTTCGGGGACCATCCGCGTCGGCGGTGCGTCGAGATACGCCACCAGCCCCGCACGACCGAACACGGCCCGCACGGCCTCCGGGCCGGGTCCGGCACCGAGGGCTTCGGCCAGCCGCGTGATCGCGTTCGGGCCGATGCGTGCGTGGAGCGCGGCGCTCATGGCGACGGCGGGCGAGCGGGAAACGCGCGTCAGGCCTCGGCGTCCTCGGTGGCGTCCTGCTCGGCCAGCTGCTCCTTGCCGCCGCCGCAGGCCATCGCGAAGGTCTCCTCGCCCTTGCGGCGCTTCAGCGCGATCTTGGGTCCGTGCATCGTCACCCACTCGCGGTCGGCCTGCGCGATCGCGTCGGGGTCCGGGCGCGCGCGCTCCTGCGGGCTCGCGAACTTGAAGTCGACCGAGCGCTTGCTCATCGGCCCGCGGTAGCCCACGCGCCCCAGGTCGTAGAACTTGCGCTCGAACCCGCTCTTCATGAACGCCTTCAGGCAGCCCATCAGATAGCGGCGGCGCAGCGGGTCCTTCGTCCACGGGTACTGGAGGAAGGCCTTGTTCATGAAGAAGCGGCGGTAGTTGTGCATCACGCGGTCGAGCAGCTCGGCGCGGTCCATCGCGTCGGGCTTCATGATCGGCGTGACGAAGTTGTACCTCTCGAAGTCGAACACCTCGACCTTCTCGCCCAGCTCCTGGAACAGGTCCGAGAACGGCCACGGCGTGTACATCGCCCAGTTGGCCATGTCGGGGTTCCAGTCCCGCGCCATGCGGTAGGTCTCCTCGAGCGTCTCGGCGGTCTCGTTCTCGAGGCCGACGATGAACTGCGCCTCGGTCACGATGCCGGCATCGCGCAGCAGCTGGATCGCGCGCTTGTTCTGCGCGATCGTCGTCTCCTTGTTGAAGCGGTCGAGCTTGATCTGCGCCGCGGCCTCGGTGCCGAGCGACACGTGGATCAGGCCGGCCTTGCGAAACAGCGGCAGCAGCTTCTCGTCACGCAGGATGTCGGTGACGCGCGTGTTGATGCCCCACAGCACGCCCAGGTCGCGCGCGATCAGCTCCTCGCAGAACTGGATGAACTTGCGCCGATGGATCGTGGGCTCCTCGTCGGCCAGGATGAAGAAGCCCACGCCGTGGTCGCGCACCAGTGTCTCGATCTCGTCGACCACCTTCTTCGGGTCGCGGATGCGGTAGTCGCGCCAGAACTTCCACTGGCTGCAGAAGCTGCACGTGAACGGGCAGCCGCGCGCGAGGTTCGGGATCGCGACGCGCACGCCCATCGGGATGTACACGTACTTGTCCCACTCGAGGATGCTCCAGTCCGGCGTGATGCGGTCGAGATCCTGGATCGGCGCCTCGGCCGGTGTCGCGATCACCTGCTCGCCGCGCAGGTACGCGATGCCACGCACGCAACCCGGATCGGCCGCGAAGCGCCCTTCGTCGACGGCGCGCACGAAGTTCAGGAACACCTGCTCGCCTTCGCCGCGGACGATGGCGTCGATCCACGGCGCTTCCTTCAGCACCTGCGGATACATGAACGTGCCGTGGATGCCACCCAGCACCGTGACGATCGACGGATTCACGTCCTTGGCGATCTGCAGCAGCTGTTCGGCCTTGTAGATCGCCGGCGTGATCGCGGTGCAGCCGACGATGTCGGGGCGCAGCGTCTCGATCTGCTCGCGCACCTGTGCGTCGGTGAGGCGGTTCGTCATCGCGTCGACGAACCAGACATCGGTGTACCCGCCGGCCTTCAGGCTGCCAGCCAGATAGGCGGCCCACGCGGGCGGCCAGTTGCCGGCGATCTCGGCACCACCGGAGTGGTAGTTGGGATGAAGCAGCAGAACCCGCATGGCATCCACTCCGGACAGGATCGATGCCGCACTGTCCGCCTCGGCGTGCCCGCCTGTCCTTGCGATGGGTCAACAACTGCGATGCCGCGGCGCGGGCCGCACGCATCGCGCACGCGCTAGCGGGTGCGCTGACGCGCCAGCGCGCGGCGGCTGAGCTGTCCGAGCGCACCGGTGAGGAGCAGCAGCGGCCACAGCAGCGTGCAACTGACGACCCACACGAGGCGGCTGTCGAGACCGCGCCCGGCGTCCGGGCCACCCGGTCGGACGCTGCCTTCGCTGAAGTGATGCCGCCAGCGCCACGACACCAGGCCGAAGACCGCGCCGACGACGACGAAGACGACGATGGGCAGAGTCACGAGAGTCTCCTGCGGTCCGGGGCCGCCACACGGTACGCGCCAGTCTGCGCGCGACCGACCGCTGGTGCAAACCCGCGTTGACCAGCGGAAATGTCAATTCGAGTTGGCATCCTGGCTCGAGGGTGTCGCGCGCGGGGAGAACTGCGGGTCCGCTCCCGCGTCGCGTCCGCAAGCCTTCGGACGGTGCGAGGTTGCCGGCACCGGGTGCTCGACGCCGCGCTCTACGGGCGCGGGCCCGGTCTGACTGCGCCGGTGCTCGGGACGTTGATCGACGGGCGGTGGAGTGCGTCGCGGGTATGGCGCATCCGTGACGCGCTACCGCGATTCAGGGGCGTCCGTGACGCGCCGAGGCGGTTCACGTCACACCCCGACGCGCGCAAGTGCTTGTTTCTGGTGGGCGGTACTGGGATCGAACCAGTGACCCCTGCCGTGTGAAGGCAGTGCTCTACCGCTGAGCTAACCGCCCGGCGCTGCGCGAGGGGCGCGATTGAATCACGCGCCCCCGCGGCGGGTCAACGCGACCGGGCGGCGCGCCGATAGACTCGACGCCCCCGTCCTCGACCTGTCGTCCCGATGATCCGCACTCGTTTCGCCCCCAGCCCGACCGGCTACCTGCATCTCGGCGGTGCGCGCACCGCGCTGTTCTCGTGGGCGTACGCGCGTCGCCATGGTGGCCGGTTCCTGCTGCGCATCGAAGACACCGACACCGAGCGCTCCACGGCCGCGTCGACGCAGGCGATCCTCGACGCGATGACGTGGCTGGGGCTCGACTACGACGAGGGCCCGTTCTTCCAGATGCAGCGTCTGGACCGCTATCGCGCGGTCGTCGAGCAGCTGCTCGCATCGGGCCACGCGTACCCGTGCTATGCGTCGAAGGAAGAGCTCGACAGCCTGCGCGAGCAGCAGCGCGCCCGCGGCGAGAAGCCGCGCTACGACGGCCGCTGGCGGCCCGAGAACGCGAAGGGCAAGGTGCCGCCGCCGGGCGTGAAGCCGGTGATCCGCTTCCGCAATCCGGACGACGGCGTGGTCGAGTGGGACGACCTGGTGAAGGGGCCGATCCGCTTCGCCAACGCGGAGCTCGACGACCTGGTCATCCTGCGCGCCGACGGCGTGCCGACCTACAACCTGGGCGTGGTGGTCGACGACTGGGACATGGACTGCAACCACGTGCTGCGCGGCGACGACCACGTCAACAATACGCCGCGGCAGATCAACATCTTCCGCGCGCTGGGCGCCGAGCTGCCGCGCTTCGGGCACATCCCGATGATCCTCGGCGCCGATGGCGAGCGGCTCTCCAAGCGCCACGGCGCCGTCAGCGTCATGCAGTACCCCGAGGACGGCTATCTGCCCGAGGCGCTGAACAACTACCTCGCGCGGCTCGGCTGGTCGCACGGCGACGCCGAGATCTTCTCGCTCGCGCAGCTGCGTGACTGGTTCGACCTGGCGCACGTGAACCGCAGTCCGGCGCAGTTCGACCCCGTGAAGCTGCTGTGGCTCAACGCCCACTGGCTCAAGCAGGCCTCCGACGACCGCCTCGCGCAGCTGGTCGCGCCGCGGCTGGCGGCGGTGGGCTTCGACACCGCGCGCGGTCCGGCGCTCGACACCGTCGTCGCGCTGTACAAGGAGCGCTCCGAGACGGTCGTGCACCTGACCGAAGCGGTCGGCATCTTCTATCACCGCCCGCCGGTGCCGCAGGCGCTGCGCGACGCGCAGTACTCGCGCGAGTCCACGGTGCCGCTGAACGCGCTCGCGTCGCGCCTGCAGTCGGTCGCCTGGACCGCGGCCGACATCGGCGCCACGATCAAGGCGGTCGCCGCCGAGCACGGCGTGAAGATGCCGAAGGTCGCGATGCCGCTTCGCGCGATGCTCACCGGGCAGGCGCAGAGCCCCGCGATCGACGCGATCTGCGCACTGCTGGGTCGCGACGAGACGCTCGCGCGCATCGACGCCGAGCGACCGCACTGGCCGCAGTAGCGCGGACCGCGATCGGCGCCGACGCAGGCGCGCGGCGCGGGCGTCAGTCGGCCGCGCCTGCCTGCACGAAGCGGTCGGCGCGCAACGTCGACTCGCCGTCCCAGCGGTAGGCCGTCAGCGGGCCGGTGGTGCCGGCGCTGAAGTCGACGCACGCGATGCGCGGGCCGAGCGGGGCGGGCGTCCCGCGCCACCAGTAGTGGCCGATGAACACCGGCACGTCGCTGCGCAGGCCCGGCAGCGTGCCCGGTGGCAGCGGTGCGTCCGGGACGTGATCGAGGTCGCTGTCGTCGACCCCGAGCGCCGCGGCGCGGAAGCTGCGCAGCGTGTCGTCCCACCAGCGCACGCGCACGCCGGTGCGCCGCACGCCGGCGCCGTCGAGGAAACCGATGCCCGGGGGCAGTCGGACTTCGAGCCCCTTGAGCAGGCCGTCGATCGCGCGCCCGGCGGTCGAGCCGTCCTTGTCGAAGGCCTCGGCGAGCGCGTCGTCGCGGATCGCGCCGCGCGCATCGAGCACCGGCGCGGCGTCGACGCGGTGCGCGGGATGCCACCACGCATGCACCAGCCGTGCGCCGCCCAGATCGAGATGCACCGGCAGCGTCGCGAACCACGCGAGCATCTGCGCGTGCCGCGCCGACCCGTCGCCGACCTGTTCGAGAAACGCCGCGTGGTGCCGGTGGTTGCCCGCCGAATGGCGGCGCAGGAACTCGCCGGGCGCGCGCGGGTTCGGCGTGACCCAGCCGCGCGCGTTGAACTCGTGGTTGCCGGTGATCGCGACCGCGGCCGCGTCGTCGACCATCGCGCGGACCGTCTCGAACACGGCGACCTGCCTGGGCCCGCGATCGATCAGGTCGCCGACGAATGCGGCCTTGCGCTCGGCGTGCGTCCAGCGCTCGCCGCGGCGGGTGTAGCCGAGCGCGACCAGCAGCGCGTGCAGCTTGTCGGCCTGGCCGTGCACGTCGCCGATCACGTCCCAGCCGGCGATGTCGTGGCCGACGCGGGGCAGGGCCGGGGCGGGCGCCGTGTGCGGCAGCGTCATCGACGCCGCGGCTCGGACAAGCCCTCGCCCGCCGCCTTGTGCAGCGACTGCATCAGCGTGTCGACGTTCGCCATGATCGTGCTGGGGATGTGCGAGTCGGGCGGCTGGGCGGCGAACGTCTCGGCGTCCACGTTGGTGCGGGTGATCGCCTTGCGCAGTTCGGTGAATCGCCGCAGCCCGGGGTCACCGCCCGCAGGGGGCGGCAGCCGCGCGAACTCGTAGCCGAAACGCCGCACCTGGGTGTGGATCTTCGCGATCAGTGCGGCATCGAACCGTTCGGCGGTATGGAAATGCAGCGCATCGGCTTCGATCTGCTCCAGCGCCTTGCGCAGGCGATCGATCTCCGCGCGCAGTTCCTTGCGCTCGTCGCGTTCGTTGTTCCAGCGATTGTTGACGAGCCAGCCCGCGACGATCAGCAGCGGCGCCACGGTGCCCGCGAGATCCTTGGCGGTGGAGAGCCAGTCCGACACGGGCCGTGTCGAAGCGGGTGACTGCAGCGCGTCAGTCTGCTGCGAGGTAGTCGTGAATCTCGAGCTCCAGCGACCGGTCGCGGGTCACCAGCCGGACCTTGGCACGTGCTTCCTTCGACAGGCCGCCGAATGCCGCCTCCAGGAATGCCGACGAAAATCCACGCACGCCATCCAGATCCACGGTCACCAAGCGAGACCGCGCCAGCGCAGGGGCCAGGCAGTTCTCCCGGAACGCGCGGCCGCTCGTGGGGCTGCCGGTCGCTTCGAACGGGGCATAGGTGAAGTCTGCGACCCGCACGACCTCGGTGTCGCCGGGTGTCGCGGTCATGGTCTCGGCCATCGCGGGCTCCTGTCACGGATCGCATCGATCCGACGCACCGGAGTGTGCCGGATGCCCCCGTGGATGTCAGGCTGCCTGGCGGGATCCGCCCCCGTCGTCGCCGAACACCGCCTGCACGAGCGCCGCGACGGCCGCGCGGTCGCGCGCGATGTCGGCGTCGACATCGACGCGCGCCTCGCGATCGCCCTGCAGCCGCCGCGCGTGCTGCAGCGCCCGCCATCGACGGTAGGCGTCGCCGGCTGCCGTGCCGACGCCCGGCGCGAGCAGGCCCGCCGACTCGGCCCGGGCCAGCAGTGCGATGTTGCCCGCGTTGTCGAGCAGCGCCGGATGCGTGGCCGCGTGCGCGAGCACCAGCGTCTGCACGGCGAACTCGACGTCGACGATGCCGCCGGGGTCGTGCTTGAGGTCGAAGCGGTCGGTGTCGTTGCGATGGCCGTCGCGCATCTTCGCGCGCATCGCGACGACGTCGTCGCGCAACCGGATCGGATCGCGCGGCAGCGCCAGCAGGTCGCGGCGCAGCGTCTCGAACCGCGCGCCGATCGCTGCGTCCCCGGCGACGAAGCGCGCGCGCGTGAGCGCCTGATGCTCCCAGGTCCATGCCTGGGTGCGCTGGTAGGTCTCGAAGGCCTCGAAGCGGCTCACGAGCAGACCCGCTGCGCCGTCGGGGCGCAGCCGCAGGTCGGTCTCGTAGAGCACGCCGGCGCCGGTATGGCTCGCGAGCCACGTGTTGATCCGCTGCGCGAGGCGCGCGTACTGCGCCGAGGCGTCGGCGTGGTCGTCGTCGTGCAGGAAGATCAGGTCGAGGTCGGACTCGTAGCCCAGCTCCTTGCCGCCCAGCTTGCCGTAGCCGATCACCGCGAAGCGCGGCACGTCGCGGTGGCGGGTGCTCACGCGTTCCCAGGCCAGCGGCAGCACGGCGTCGAGGATCGCGACCGCGAGCTCGCTCAGGTGGTCCGACAGCGCCTCGATGGTGAGCGCGCCGGCCAGATCCAGCGCCAGCAGGCGGAAGGTCTGCACGTGGCGCAGTCGCCGCAGCGCGTCCATC
Source organism: Burkholderiales bacterium (assembly GCA_025459035.1). GTDB lineage: Bacteria > Pseudomonadota > Gammaproteobacteria > Burkholderiales. The sequence goes on along the minus strand of JALORJ010000019.1, from coordinate 417 downwards.
TGCTGCTCGGTGCTGCCGTCGGTCGCGTCCAGCGCGTTCGCGAGCGCCGCGCGCAGCGCGGCCGGCGTCGGCGCGACGAGCGCGCGGGGCTCCAGCAACTCGTCCATCAGCACCGGATGTCGGCACAGGGTCTCGCACGCCCACGCCGACTGCGACACGAGCCGCGCGACCGACGCGAGCACCGCCGGGTACTCGGTCAGGAGCGCGAGGTACGACTCGCGCCGTCCGATCTGGTCGACCAGACGCAGCAGGCGCTCGAGCGTCGCCTCCGGCGGCGGGTGGCGCGCCGCGGCTTCCGCCAGGCGTGGCAGCAGCCGGTCGATCCGCATCTGGCCCGACGCCGACATGCGCCGATAGCGCGTGCCACCGCGCAGCCGTGCGAACTGCTCCATCACGGCCTCGGGCGCCGCGTAGCCA
>JALORJ010000260.1 GCA_025459035.1 Burkholderiales bacterium | reverse complement strand
GCCCGCTGCTGAGCGACCGTTCGTCCGTCCCGCTGCCCGAACCCACCGCCATCCCGCCAGAAGGAGTGCCCATGTCGCACCGCCGCATCCCCGCCCGCGCCACCGCGCGCGGCTTCACGCTCATCGAACTGGTCGTCGTCATCGTCATCCTCGGCATCCTGGCGGCGGTGGCGTTGCCGCGCTTCGTCGACCTGAGCAACGACGCGCAGGTCGCCGCCAACCAGGGCGTTGCCGGCGCGATCGCGTCGGGGGCCGCGATCAACTACGGCGCCCGGAAGATCAGCGCCACCAACGGGATCGCGGTCGGGGGCGGGAGTGCCTGCACGGCCGCTGCGACCCTGCTGCAGGGCGGCGCCCTGCCGGCGGGATACACGGTGGCGCAGGTCGGCAACTGCTCGACGGCCGACGGTGGCACGGTGAACTGCGCGGTCAGTTCCACGACCCGGCCGGCGGCTGCCGCCGCGACCGTCGCGGTCACCTGCGTGCCCTGACACGCGCGCCGGCGCGTCGGCGACCGGCGCCGTTGCAAGGTGCAGCGCAAGGCAGGCGCACGCGGCGGGGGCGCGGCGGGCTTCACGCTCGTCGAACTGGTCGTGATCCTCGTGGTGCTGGGGATCGTCGCGGTGGTCGCGATCCCGCGCATGTTCCAGCGGCAGGACTTCGACCATCAGGCCGCGACCGACCGCGCGATGGCCATCGTGCGCTACGCGCAGAAGGTCGCCGTCGCGCGCCGTGGGGTGGTCATCGTGCAGGTGTCGGGCAACACGCTGTCGGCGTGTCTCAACACCGGAACGACCGGGGGCGGTTGCCCGCCGCTGACCGATCCGCTGACCGGCGGCGCGCTCGCGTTCCAGCCACCGTCGCCGATCACGGTGTCGATGTCGGCCTTCGCGTTCAACCCGACCGGCAGCCCGGGCAGCCAGCCGATCACGGTGCAGGTCACCGCCGGCAGCGTGACCCGGTCGTTCGTGGTCGAAGCCGAGACCGGCCATGTGCATCCGTGAGCGCCGCGCCCGCGCGGCGGCGCGCGGCCTGTCGCTGATCGAACTGATCTTCTTCATCCTGATCGTCGGCGCCGGGATCGCCGGCATCCTCGCGATCCTCGACTACACGGCGGCGCGGTCGGCCGATCCGCTCGTGCGCAAGCAGGTGCTGACACTCGCCGAAGGCCTGATGGAAGAAGTGCTGCTGATGCCGTTCACGTTCTGCGATCCGGACGATCCGGCAGCGGCGACCGCGGTGAACGTCGGCGGGTGCGCCGTTCCGGAACAACTCGGTCCGGAGACCGGCGAGTCCCGCCTCGGCCCGACGCTGTTCTTCGACAACGTCAACGACTACGCCCGCTACGGCCCGCTGGCGCCGAGCGATCTGGCCGGCAACCCGATCCCGGGGCTCGCCGGATACACGGTGGAAGTGTCGGTGACCGCCGGCGGCCTCGGTCTGCCGAACGATCAGGTGCTGCAGATCGACGTGACCGCGGCGGGCCCCGGCAACGAGCGGGTCACGCTGACCGCGTACCGCACGCGGCATTCGCCGAACGCGCTGCCGTGATCCGCGCCGGCCGGCCGCGCCGCGGGCGCGGGTTCACGCTGCTCGAGTCGGTCATCGTGATCGTGATCACCGGCATCGTGTTCGCGATCGTCGCGGTGTTCATCCGCAAGCCGATCGACGGCTACTTCGACGCGACCCGCCGTGCGCAACTGTCCGACACCGCGGACGTCGCGCTGCGGCGGCTGGTGCGTGACCTGCGGCTGGCCCTGCCGAACTCGGTGCGCGTCGACCCGACCGGCCGCGTGATCGAGTTCCTGCTCACGTCGGGCGGCGGGCGCTACCGCGCCGATCTCACCCAGGCCGGCGGCGGCAACGTCCTCGACTTCAATGCCGTGGACGCGAGCTTCGACGTGATCGGCACGATGCCGGTGCTGCTGGCCGGCGACCAGATCGTCGTGTTCAACCTCGGCGAGGGCTTCGCCGGGGCGGATGCCTGGCAGACCGGCGGCAACCGCACCGGCTTCGGCTCGGTGTCGGGCAGCGCGATCACGCTGAACCCGGCGCGGCAGTTCCCGTTCGCGTCGCCCGGCAAGCGCTTCCACGTCGTGCGCCACGCCGTCAGCTACGAGTGCAACCTCGCGCAGGGCGTGGTGCGCCGCTGGTGGAACTACGGCTACAACGCGGCGCAGGTTGCGCCGCCGTCCGGCGGCAGCAACGCGCTGCTCGCGACGCAGGTCAGCGCGTGCAGCTTCGCGTACGACCCGAGCGCCGCCGCGCTCGCCTATCGCTACGGCACCGTCGGCGTGACGCTCGCGCTGACCGCCGGCGGCGAGACCGTGCGGCTGTTCACCCAGGCCCATGTGGCCAACACGCCGTGAGACACGCGTGACTCGTCGGACGCGCGGCTTCTCGCTGGTGACGGCACTGTTCCTGCTCATCGTGCTGGCGTTGCTCGGCGCGGCGATCGCGGCGATCTTCCAGCTGCAGGTTGCGCAGCAGTCGATCGACGTCAACGCGTCGCGCGGGCACGCGGCCGCGCAGGCCGGCATCGAATGGGCACTGGTGCAGATCATGGATCCCGACAACGACGACCCCGCCCTCGCGGCCAGCCCGCGCCAACCTCCGGCGTGCTTTGCCCAGACCGTGGTACCGGCCGGCGGCACCGCGGCGGCATACACGATCACGGTGGCCTGCACGCGGGCGCTCACGACCGAGGTCGACCGGCAGGTGGCGGTCTACGACCTGACCGCCACCGCGGTCGGCGGCGGTGGTGCGTACGCGGTCGAGCGCCGCGTCGCCGCGACCGTTGCGCGGTGCGTCGACCCCAACGGCACCGCGCCGAGGTTCGCGTGTCCGTGAGCGGATCGTGGCAGCGGCACTTCGTGCGCGCGCTGAGACTCGGCTTTGTCGCGTTGGCGGGCCTCACGAGTGCAGGTGCGGCGCTGGCCCAGCAGTGCGGCACGTTGCCGGGTTCCCTGCCGCTGGTGGCCGGCAGCGGCACCCGGCTCACGTTCGGGACGGACGCACTCGTCAACGGCAGCGCGGTGACCGGCACCGGCAATGCGGTCGACACGCGAGGACGTCGCACCACGAGCACCACGGCGGTGCCGCTGCCCAGCACCGACAGATTCCCGACCTTCACGGCGTCGGCCAACACCAGCAGCACGACGGTAGCCGAAGGCATGTACAGCAGCGTGTCGGCGTCGGGGACCACCCGCTTCACCGGTGGGACCTACTACATCGGCAACTTCAATTCCAACGCGACGACGCTCGAGCTGGCGGCCGGCGACTACTTCATCCAGAACTGGTCGCTGAACAACGGCACCGCGATCAACGTCGTGTCCGGGCCGGTCCGCATCTTTCTGGCCGGGTCGCTCAACGAACGTACGGACCTGCGCTTCAACGCGGGCGGGAATCCCGCCAACCTGCAGATCTACCTGACTGGCAGTGCGACGGCCTCGTTCGGCAGCAATCTGCAGTTCGCCGGCGTGCTGATCGGCGCTGGCAGCAGCAACAGCGTGCGCGTCGGCGACAACGCCCAGATCACCGGCGCCATGCTCGTCGGTGGCGATCTCGCGTTCGGCAGCCGGCTGGCGGTCACGTACTCCGAGCGCACCGAGGCTCAACTCGCGGGCTTCACCACCTGCCGTGCGCCGATCGCCGAGTACCGCTTCGAGCAGAACAGCTACAACGGCACCGCCGGCGAGGTTCTCGCGAGCGCAGGCACGTCGAACGGCCGCACGTCCGGCGGCGCGACCTCGACCGCGAGCGGGCGCGTGTGTCGCGGTCTGTCGGTCCCGGCGAACACGACGATCAGCCCGAGCGCCGGTTTCGACTCGGGGGTCGCGCTCGGTTCGCAGGTCGGCAACGTCGGCACGATCATGTTCTGGTACCGCGGCAACACCGCGTGGAACTCGGGCACGCGCAAGCAGCTGGTGGACGCCACCTCGGCCGCGACCGGCAACACCGGCGTCGACCCGTACTTCTATTTCACGATCGCCGAGAACGGCGCGGGCGTGCTGCGGCTCGAGGGCAACCGCGACAACCCCTTCGTGTCGCTCACGGGACCGTACCCTGTCGCTGCCGGGACGTGGGTGCACGTCACGATCACGTGGGACATGCTGCGCGGCCTGTTCTCGGTCAATCTGTGGAGCGCGTCGTTGACGGCGGGCGGGAGCTCGACGCAGTCGCCCAACGGCGAGCTGATCGGTGACCTTGCGACGATCTTCTTCGGTGACAACCGCACTCAGTACCTGTTCGACAGCG
>JALORJ010000259.1 GCA_025459035.1 Burkholderiales bacterium | reverse complement strand
GCGCCGCACGCGGACGGCTCACGCGACGCGACGACGACGTGCGACGACCACGAGTGCGGCGACTCCCGCGGCGGTCAGCGCGACGGTCGACGGCTCGGGGACGGTGGTGGTGACGTACACGAACGAATTGATGCTACCCACCGCCTGCGGCATCACGCGCAGCAGGTCGAAGGTGCGCATGTCGCCGGCGGAGAGGTCCCCGATCGTCAGGTACTGCAGGCGCGACGAGGGCTGGAGGCCGAACTCGGGGAAGAGGGGCAGGTCCGTGTCGCTCACCAGCTCGCGGCCCGACGAGTTCACCCACATGACCCACTGGTCACGGCTCTGACTCCACCGCTCGGCGACGTCGTCCCACTGCGCGGGTTGCCCCGCGATGTTCATTCCGACCACCCACAGGCGCAGGCCCTGCAGCGACGACGCGGACGAGTTGGTGATCTTGAGGGAGGTGGTCGCCATGTCGAGGCCCGGCGAGACCTCCCCACGCGTGAACCCGAGTTGCTGCAGTACCGTGCCGGTCGCGAGGCGGTGACGCTGGGCAGCGAGATCCGCGGGAGCGATCGCGGCCAGTGCGAGCGACAACGCAAGTGCCGAGTGATGAAGCCAACGACGCATGGGCGATTTCCGGGCGGGGGATCGTCGCAGCGCGTGAGGTGCGTCACGCGCGCCGTTGCAACCGTAGCCTCATCATCACGGTGCGACAAGACCAGCCGGTTGACGGCTGCATGCGGCACGATCGACCGTGCGCGTATCGCAGGTGGCGATCGCGATCACGCAGCGATCACGGTGCCATCACGCCGGCACCGCTGCGATCACGCCGACGTCGCGCGCTCCGGCGACCGACCGCGCACAACGGCACACGCCGCCTCGATGGTGTCCTTCACGCGCGCCAGCTCCTGCGGTCGCGACGCGAACCAGCGAGTCACCGTGAGCATCTCCTCGAAGCGATCGGGACGCAGCAGCATGCGCGCGCCGCCGGCGGTACGCACCACCTCGCCGTGCAGGGCCGCGATCGCGGACGAATCGGCGAGGCGCGCCTCTCCCAGCGTGAGCCCGTCGCGCAGCGCGACCAGTCGATCCTCTCCCGGCGCGCCGGTGACGACGTAGTACCCCGTCGGCCCACCGAGCTCCGCGCGTGCCCGCGCGAGTTGCACGTCGAGCGCGGCCAGCGTCGAGAGCCGGCTGCGCAACCAGCCGGCGCGTTCGAACGCGAGCGCCGCACTCGCCGCCGCCAGCGCCTCCTGCAGCGCCGCAACGGGCTGGTCGCTCGTTCCGGCGAGATAGGCGAGCGCGAGGTCGACCGCGTGACCATACGCGGCGCGCGGCGCGGCAGCGACGCAGGGCCCGAGGCATCGCCGGGTCTCGAAGCGATGGCAGCGCGGCGTCGCCGTGCGCAACGAGGGCACGCTCTCGTCGCCGCCGAAGAGGTCGTCGTCGTCCGCGAAGCCGAACGCCCCGTCGTCGGGACAGTCGCGAAGTCCGAGCGCATCGTTGAGCACGCGGATCGCATCACGCACGAGGCGCGCATTGGTGAACGGCCCCACCGCGCGACCATGCCGCGTCGGCACGAGCTGCGTCGCGCGCACCAGGCGCAGGCGCGGCACGTCGTCCTGGATCGCCACCACCACCATCCAGTAGCGCATCGCCGGGCGCGCCATGTCGCGGTTGAAGGGCGGCAGATGCGCTCGCACCAGCCGGCACTCGCGCACCACCGCGTCGAATTCACTCGGCAGCTCGTCCCACTCGATGCGTGCGGTCTGCTGCAGCAGTCGAGCGGCCTTCTCGTCGGGCGAGGTGCTGCGGAAGTACGAGAGCAGCCGCGTGCGCAGCGTGCGCGACCGTCCCACGTACAGCACCGCGCCGTCGACGGAGCGCATGCGGTAGACGCCGGGCACGTTGCGCGCATGCGTGCGCACGTGGCTGAGCAGCGGCGACGTCCCGCTGCGCGGCGCGACGCGGAAGAGGCCCATCTGCTCCGTGGCGCTCATCGCTGGCACCAGGCGCAGAACACCGTCATTCGCCCGTCGATGGCGTCGCTGCCGACCAGCCGCGCGCCGCAGCGCGGGCACGGGGCGCCCGAGCGCCCGTAGGCCTGCAGCTGCTCCACGAAGCGCCCGCGTCCACCGTGTGCATCGCGGTAGTCGCGGAAGCTCGTGCCGCGCGCGGCAATCGCGCGCGGCAGCAGCTCCCGCAGCACGTCGAACAGCCGGTCGCCCTCTGCGGTCGACAGGTCGCAGGCGCGCCGCGATGGATCGAGTCGCGCGCCCCACAGCGCCTCGGTCGCGTAGATGTTGCCCACGCCGGCGATCACCCGCTGGTCCATCAGCACTGCCTTGATCGCGCGAGTCGAGGACCGAACATAGCCCGAAAACTCGGCGGCGGTCAGCGCGGGGTCAAGCGGCTCGATGCCCAATGTGCGCTGGTACGTGTGCCACCCCTGGGCGTCGAACAGCGACACCGTGCCCAGCCGCCGGACGTCGCGATAGGCGAGCACCCGCCCATCGTGCAGCGACCAGCGCACGCACACGTACGGGTCATCGGGTGCCGCCGCGTCGAGGAGGAGCGCGCCGGTGAAGCGGGGCTGCACCGCGAGCACGGCACCGCCGGCGACGGTGCCGCCGGCCAGCTCACACACCACGAGCTTGGCGCGTCGCCAGACCCGCGCCACGCGGACGTCGCGAAAGGCCGCGTCCGCGTCGGCCGCCGACACGCCGCGCAGCACGTCCGCGTGCGTCACGGTGGTGCCCGTGATCACCGCGCCGGCGAGCGCGGCATCGAGGTCGCGCGCGATCGTCTCGGTTTCCGGCAGTTCGGGCACGGGTCAATCGTGCCGGGCACCCGCCAGTCGCGCGGCCTCGCGCCAGCCGATGTCGTGCCGGAAGAACGCCCCCTCGAAGCGGACCTGCGCCGCCGCCGCGCGGCTCGCCTGCTGCGCCGTCGCGAAGTCGGCGCCCAGCGCGGTCACCGCGACCACGCGGCCGCCGGCGCTCACGAGCACGCCGTCGTCACCCCATCGCGTGCCCGCGTGGAAGACGCGCACCGCGTCGGTCGAGTCGGGAAGCGTGATTGCCGCACCGGTGCGCGGCGTCTCCGGATAGCCCGCCGCCGCCACCACCGTGGTCACCGCCGCGCCATCCCGCCACGAGAAGGGCGCCACGCCCGCGAGCGACTCGCCGCGAGCCACCCGCAGCACCGGCTCGAGGAGCGACGACGCGAGCATCGGCAGCACGGCCTGCGTCTCGGGATCGCCGAAGCGGCAGTTGAACTCGACGACGCGCGGCCCCTCGGGGGTCAGCATGAGCCCCACATAGAGCAGCCCCGTGAAGGGCGTGCCGCGCGTGCGCATCGCGTGGAGCGTGGGCTCGACGATGCGCGCCATCACGTCGTCGATCAGCGCCGCCGTCGCCAGCGAGACCGGGGCGTACGCGCCCATCCCGCCCGTGTTGGGCCCGGTGTCGCCCGCGCCGACGCGCTTGTGGTCCTGCGCGGCGAGCATCGGCAGCGCACGTGTACCGTCGGTGACGACGAAGAGCGAGAGCTCCTCGCCGGTCATGAACTCCTCCACCAGGAGTTCGCGCCCCGCCTCGCCGAAGACCCGATCGTCGGCGATGCGGCGAATCGCGTCTTCTGCCGCGTCGCGTGTCGCGCAGACGATCACGCCCTTGCCGGCGGCGAGACCGCTGGCCTTGATGACCACGGGCGCACCGAAGCGCGTGCGCACCGCCTCGAGCGCGTGTGCGGCATCGCGAAAGGTCTCGGCGCGGGCGGTCGGCACCTGCGCGGTGCGCATGACGTCCTTGGCGAACGCCTTGGAGGCTTCGAGCTGCGCGGCCGCCGCCGTGGGCCCGAAGACGCGCAGCCCGGCGGCGCGAAAGCGGTCGACGAGCCCGGCGGCCAGCGGCGCCTCGGGGCCGACGATGGTCACGTCGACTGCTTCGGCGCGGGCGAGTGCCACCAGCGCGTCGGGGTCGCTGACGCTTGGGACCGTGCGACCGATGGTGGCGAGGCCGGGATTGCCGGGGGTCGCGAGCAGGTCGAGCGAGGGGGCTTCGCGACGCAGGGTGTCGGCGATCGCATGTTCACGACCGCCACTGCCGATGAGCAAGACGCGCATGGGCGGGGAAGCTAACGGTCCCCGCCCATGCGTCACGTTCAGATGTTGGCGCCGCCGTCGTCGGGGGCCGGCGGCGCCTGCGTGCCGCCGCGTCCGCGCGCCGCGAAGGCATCGTCGAACGCCTCGCGGAAGGCCGATGCCGCGCGCCCGAAG
>JALORJ010000258.1 GCA_025459035.1 Burkholderiales bacterium | reverse complement strand
TGGCGCGCCGGCAGCAGGCGGCCGTGGCCACGGTGCTGGCCGATCCCGCGGTGCAGTCGGTCGCGTCGGTGGTCGGCGTCGACGGCGTCAATGCGGTGGTGTCGCGCGGGCGGATGCTGGTCGTGCTGAAGCCGCGCGAGGCCCGCGACGCGAGCGCCGATGACGTCGCGCGGCGGCTGGGCGTGCAGCTCGACGACCGCGCGGCGCTACGCGTGGTGCTGCAACCGTTGGCCGACCTCACGCTCGACGACCAGATCGCGCCCGCGCGCTATCTGCTCGAGGTGCAGGCCCCCACGCCCGCGCTGCTGTCGCAGTGGATGGCGCCGCTTGCCGCGCAGCTCGACGCGTCGGACCGGCTGGTCGACGTCACGTCCGACCTGCGCGACGACGCGCGCCAGGTGTTCGTCGACATCGACCGCGAGAGCGCGGGGCGCCTGGGCATCACGCCGGCCGCGGTGTCGGCCGCGCTGTACGACGCGTTCGGGCAGCGGCAGGTCGCCACGGTCTTCTCGCCGTCGAGCCAGACGCGGGTGGTGCTGGAGGCGCAGCCCGACTTCCGCGACGGCCCGCACGCGCTGGACCACGTCATGCTGAAGAGCGCAGCGGGCGCGACGGTGCCGCTGGCGGCGGTGGCGCGCTGGTCGGAGCAGCCGGCGCGCGGGACGATCCTGCGGCGCGACCAGTTTCCGGCCGCGACGCTTGCGTTCAACACGGCCCCCGGGGTCGCGCTCGACGACGCCGTCGCGGCGGTCGACCGCGCGATCGCGGCCGCGGCGCTGCCGCCGGTCGTCGAGACCGCGTTCGGGGGCGCGGCGGCGAGCTTCCGCGCGTCGTTGCCGCGCACGCTGCTGCTGGTGCTCGCCGCGATCGTGACCGTCTACATCGTGCTGGGCGTGCTCTACGAGAGCTACGTGCACCCGCTCACGATCCTGTCGACGCTGCCGTCGGCCGGCATCGGGGCGCTGATCGCGCTGCAGCTCGCGGGCAGCGACCTCGGCATCGTCGCGATCATCGGGATCATCCTGCTGGTGGGCATCGTCAAGAAGAACGCGATCCTGATGATCGACTTCGCGCTCGAGCGCGAGCGCCGCGACGGCTTCGCGCCGCGCGCCGCGATCCACGCCGCGTGCCTCGCGCGGCTGCGCCCGATCCTGATGACCACCGCCGCGGCGCTGTTCGGTGCACTGCCGCTGATGCTGGGCAGCGGCGCCGGCTCGGAGCTGCGCCAGCCGCTGGGCATCACGCTGGTGGGCGGGTTGCTGGCAAGCCAGCGGCTGCCGCTGTACCCGACGCCGGTGATCTACCTCGCGTTCGCACGCGTCGCGCAGCGCCTCGGGCGCGGGCGCGACGCAGCGGTGGCGGAGCCCGCGGCATGAACGTGTCGGCGCCGTTCATCGCGCGGCCGGTCGCGACCACGCTGCTGACCGTCGCCATCGCGATCGCCGGTGCCATCGCGTTCTTCCTGCTGCCGGTCGCGACGCTGCCGCAGGTCGACTCGCCGACGCTGTCGGTCACGGCGGGCCTGCCCGGAGCGAGCCCCGAGACGGTCGCGGCCACCGTCGCGGCGCCGCTCGAACGCACGCTCGGGCGCATCGCCGGCGTGAGCGAGCTCACGTCGAGCAGCGCGCAGGGCACGACCACGATCACCGTGCAGTTCGAGCTGGACCGCGACATCGACGGCGCCGCGCGCGACGTGCAGGCGGCGCTGGCAGCGGCACGGGCGTCGCTGCCCGCGGCGATGCCGGCCAACCCGACGTGGCGCAAGGTCAACCCGGCCGACTTCCCGGTGGTGGTGCTGGCGTTGACCTCGACGATCGCGCCGCGCGGCGCGATGTACGACGTCGCCGCGTCGCAGCTGCAGCAGCGCCTGTCGCAGGTCGAAGGCGTCGGCCAGGTGACGCTCGGCGGCGCGTCGCTGCCGGCGGTGCGCATCGAGGTCGACCTGCTCGCCGCCAACCGCGTGGGCATCGGCATGGACGCCGTGCGGCGCGCGGTGGTGGCGGCCAACGGCATGGCACCGAAGGGCGTGGTCGAGGACGGCGACCACGCGTGGATCGTCGCGGCGAGCGACCAGGCGCCGCGCGCGGCCGACTGGCGCTCGCTGGTGCTCGCATGGCGCGACGGCGCGCCGGTGCGGCTGACCGACGTGGCCGACGTGCGCGACGGCATCGAGAACGTGCGCACCGCGGGCTTCGCGAACGGCCGCCCGTCGGTGCTGCTGAACGTCTACCGCCAGCCGAACGCGAACGTGATCGAGACCGCGCAGCGTGTGCTCGATCTGCTGCCGCAACTCGAGGCGATGGTGCCGGGGACGGTCGAACTGAGCGTGGTGGCCGAGCGCACAGGCACCATCCGCGCGTCGCTGCGCGAGGTCGAGCGTGCGCTGGCGATCGCGGTCGGGCTGGTGGTGCTGGTGGTGTTCCTGTTCCTGAAGCGCGGCGCGGCGACGGTGATCCCGGTCGTCGCGGTGCCGGTGTCGCTGATCGGCACCTTCGGCGTGATGTGGTGGGCCGGCTACAGCCTGAACAACCTGTCGCTGATGGCGCTGACGGTGGCCACGGGCTTCGTCGTCGACGACGCGATCGTCGTGCTCGAGAACGTGTCGCGCCACCTCGAGGCCGGCATGACGCCGGTGGCCGCATCGCTGCGCGGGGCGCGCGAGGTGAGCTTCACCGTCGTGTCGATGAGCGTGTCGCTCGCGGCGGTGTTCATCCCGGTGCTGTTCATGGGCGGCATCGTCGGGCGGCTGTTCCGCGAGTTCGCGGTGACGCTGGTGGTGGCGATCGGCATCTCGCTCGTCGTGTCGCTCACGACCACACCGATGCTGTGCGCGCGCTGGCTGCGACGCGTGCCGGCGGCCCCGGCGGCGCCGGCCGATGCGTCGCGCCCGCCGCGGCGCGGCATCGCCACGCGCATCGCCGACGGCTACGCGCGCAGCGTCGGCGTGGCCCTGGACCATCCATGGGTCACGCTGCTGCTGCTCGCCGGGGTGATCGCGCTCAATGTCTGGCTGTACGTGATCGTGCCGAAGGGCTTCTTTCCGCAGCAGGACACCGGCCGGCTCGGCGGCTTCGTGTCGGCCGACCAGTCGATCTCGTTCGAGGCGATGCAGCAGAAGTTCCGGCGCGTGCTGGACATCGTGCGCGCCGACCCGGCGGTCGCGAGCGTGTCGGGCAACGTCGGCGGCACGCAGCGCAACACCGGCAACTTCTTCCTGATGCTCAAGCCGGTGGCCGAGCGCAAGGACAGCGCCGATGCCGTGGTCGCGCGGCTGCGACCGCAGTTCGCGACGATCACCGGGATGTCGACGTTCCTGGCCGGCGGGCAGGACATCCGCATCGGCGGGCGCCTGGGCAGCGCGCAGTACCAGTACACGCTGCTGGGCGACAGCCTGGAGACGCTGCGCGAATGGGCGCCGAAGCTCGTGCGTGTGCTGTCGCAGTCGACCGCGCTCGCCGACGTCTACAGCGACCAGCAGCTGCGCGGGCTGCAGAACACGGTGATCGTCGACCGCGACGCCGCCGCGCGGCTGGGCGTGTCGATGCGCAGCATCGATGCGGTGCTGGGCACCGCCTTCGGCCAGGCGCCGGTGTCGACGATCTATGCGCCGCTGAACCAGTACCGCGTGGTGCTGGAAGCGGCACCGCCGTACACGCGCGACCCGGCGACGCTGGCCGACGTGCGCGTGCCGGCCGCCGACGGCACGGGGGTGCCGCTGACGGCGCTTGCGCGCGTGGTCGACGCCGCCGCGCCGGTGTCGATCAACCGCCAGAGCCAGGCGGTCGCGACCACGGTGAGCTTCAATCTGCCGATCGGGCGTTCGCTCGGCTATGCGGTCAAGGCTATCAAGGCGGCCGAGCGCGAGGCCGGTCTGCCGTCGACGATCGAGGGCATGTTCGCCGGCACCGCGAAGCTCTTCCAGGCGTCGCTCGACAGCCAGCCGTGGCTGATCGGCGCGGCCATCCTCACCGTCTACCTCGTGCTCGGCATCCTCTACGAAAGCCTCGTGCATCCGCTCACCATCCTGTCGACGCTGCCGTCGGCCGGCGTCGGCGCGCTCGCGGCGCTGATGCTCACCGGCACCGAGTTCACGCTGATCGCGCTGATCGGCGTGCTGCTGCTGGTGGGCATCGTCAAGAAGAACGCGATCCTGATGGTCGACTTCGCGCTCGACGCGCAACGCACGCAGGGCCTGGATCCGCGCGCGGCGATCCACGCGGCGTGCCGGCTGCGGCTGCGGCCGATCCTGATGACCACGGCAGCCGCGGCGCTGGG
>JALORJ010000257.1 GCA_025459035.1 Burkholderiales bacterium | reverse complement strand
ACGCGCAGGTGCCCGACGCCGGCGCGATCCGCGAGCAGCAGCGCGACGTGCAGGAGTTCTACCAACTGCAGAAGCGCCTGCAGGAGGCCGCGCCCCCCGCGGACGTGATCGACGACGACGCCGTCCGCGCGAAGCCCGCGACGCCACCGGCGGGCGCGACCGCGCAGGTGCGGGTGAACCGGTTCCGCGTCAACGACTCGGGCGTGCTGGCCAGGCCGAAGATCGACGCCGTGCTCGCCGAGTACACGGGGCGCGAGCTGTCGATCGCGCAGCTGTTCGAGGCCGTGGCCGCCGTCAACCGGCTGTATCGCGACGCCGGCTGCGTGACCTGCCAGGCGTTCCTGCCGCCGCAGAAGGTCGAAGGGGGCGAGGTCGAGATCCGGCTGGTCGAAGGACGACTGGGCGAAGTGCGGGTCGAGGGTGCGAAGTACCTGCGCGAGTCGTTCCTGCTCGACCGCATCTCGATGCGCAAGGGGCAACTGTTCGACGCCCAGGGGCTCGAGCGCGATCTCGCGCGCTTCAACGCGACGGTCGATGCCCGCGCGTTGGCGCGGCTGCGTCCGGGCGCGAAGTACGGCGAGGTCGACGCGATCGTGCAGGTCGCCGAGCCACCGCGCTTCGGTCTCGGGTTCTTCGCCGACAACGCGGGGCGCGACGACGTCGGCCGCAACCGCACCGGTTTCCTCTTCAACGCGCGCAGCGTGTTCGGCAACGCCGATCCGCTCGTCATCACCGGCGTGGTGGCACAGGGCACGCAGTCGGCGAGCCTCGCCTACAACACGCCGGTCAACCGCTGGGGCACGCGCGTCGGGCTGCTGGCCGACGCGTCCGCGATCAATGTGATCGACGGCCCGTTCGCGACGCTCGACGTCACCGGCGGCGCGACGACCACGGGCCTCACGCTGCAGCAGCCCGTGGTCGCGACCAACCGCTGGCGCGCGAACCTGAACCTCGGCTTCATCACGCGCGACTCGGTCAGCCGCTTCGGGGGTGCGACGGTGTCGCGCGTCGACACGCGGGTCTGGCAGATCGGCGCCGAGGCGCTGCGCTTCACCGGCGGCGGGTTCGTGTCGACGCGCCACACGCTGGGCGTGGGGACCCGCGACATGGGCGGCGACGCCGACTTCCTCAAGCTCACCGGCGACGCGACCTGGAGCCACGGGTTCGACAACGGCATCTCGACGCTGCTGCGCGGTGCCTATCAGCTGTCGAACACGCAGCCGCTGCCGGCGTTCGAGCAGTTCTTCGTCGGCGGGGCTGCGACCGTGCGCGGCTTCTACGAGGGCCAGCGCGCCGGCGAGCGCGGCTACTTCGTCAGTGCCGAGGTCGGGTTTCCGATCCGCGCACCCGGCGCGACCGCCGAGCGCGGGCCGGGGCCCGATCGCCTGCGCGGGTTCTTCTTCGTCGACCACGGCGCGGCGTTTCCGAACAAGCCAGCCGGCATCGCGCGCAGCTGGGACGACTACCTGACGTCGACGGGGATCGGCGTATCGATCGCACCGACGTCGTGGATGACCGGGCGACTGTCGCTCGGGGTCCCGGTGGCCGAACGCAGCCCCAACCCGCGCGGCTGGGTGCTCCACGGCTTCATCCAGATCGCCGCGTTCTGAACACCGGGGGCTGAGTCATCAAGGTGTCGTCGATCGGCGTCATCCGGTGCAACCGCGTGGCGGTCTGCTGCGCCGCGGTAGCGCGACACGAAACCTCACGCCGGGGTCAGAAAAATTCTTCTCTTGTGGTTGATTTGAAACACGCCCACTGGTTACTCTCGGGTCAGGGATCAGACAGGCGCAAGCCGCGATCCGCCCGTGTCAAGCGCCTCGCTCCAAGCTGCACACCCCTCTCCAGGAGTCCTGTCGTGAAGAAGCTTCTTCTGCCTGCGCTGGTCGCCGTACTGTCGGCCGCCGGCGTCCCCGCGAGCGCGGCGGTCAGTGCGTCCGCGTCGATCACCAACCTCACGTTCACGCTGTTCGACCTGAACCCCGGCGACGGCATCGATCCCGGCATCACCTTCGTCGGCGGCGAGTCTGGCGGCACCGGCAGCCTGATTTCGGCAGGTGGCGGCACGGTCCCGTTCGGCGCTCTGTCCGGCTCGCAATTCGGCGTGGCCAGCGGTGCGGCGTCGAACGGCACGACGACCGGTTCGTTCAGTGTGTCGTCGACGAGCCTGTCGGCCTCCGGGGCGGTCCAGTTCACCGGCGCGTTCGATGTCGCAGCCTTCAGCGGATCCGGATCGACCGTGTTCCGCCTGACGCCCTTCACGACGTTGTCGATCTCCGGGCTCGCGACGGTGACGGTGACGACCGACGGCATCGAACTGGGCGGCGTCCCGGAGAGCGGCAAGGCCGTCGCCTCGATCTCGATTTCCGGTCCGGCGGCAGGCGGTGGTCAAGGGTTCCAGCAGGCCACGGACAGCCGGACCGCCGAAGTCTCGCCACTGCTCGACATCGTTGTCCCGATGGTGTCGGGTTCCGTCGGCGTCGCGTTCGTGAACCTCACCAACGCCACGATGGAGGGCAACCTGGTCGCCAACGTGAGCGTGCTCGGGCAGACCCCCGCGGTGCCGGAGCCGTCCACCTGGGCCCTCGCCGGCCTTGGGCTGCTGGGCGTCGGCGCGGTCGTTCGCAAGCGCCGCAAGGCCTGACCGGACGCCTCCACACGCTTCCCGAAGAACCCCGCTGCGGCGGGGTTCTTCGTTTCTGCCGACGCGGTGCGTGCCGACGCCGCGTGCAACGCGTCGGACGTGCGCGACGTGCCGCGTCCGATGGTCGACTTGCGTGCCGTGTTCAGTCGATGTTCACGCCGACGGCGACAACCTCGGTTCGTCTCCTGGGTTGAAGTGATCGGTCGTTCCTCCCCTGGCCGTCCGATCGGTGACCGCTCCCCCGCGATCCGCCCCGGTGTGCGATGCATGGCGCACATCGGTGGCCGCGGGGGATTTTTCTTTGCGGTCCCGCCGCCGCGGGGCACGACAGTGCGGCACCTTCATCGACGCTTCACGCGGATTCGGCCAACCTCGCGCTCCATCGAGACTTCGCCCCACCGCCATGCGACTGCTGCTGATCGAGGATGACCTTGCGCTGGGCGCGAGCCTGCAGAAGGCCTTGTCCCAGGCCGGCTTCGCGGTCGAGTGGGTCCGCCGCGTCGCCGACGCGCGGGGCTTCGCGCGGCAGGGCACGCACGACCTCGTGCTCCTCGACATCGGCCTGCCCGACGGGTCAGGTCTCGATCTGCTGCGCGAATGGCGCACCGAGGATGCGACCGCGCTGCCGGTCATCCTGCTCACCGCGCGCGACAGCGTCGAGGACCGCGTCGGCGGACTGGACCTCGGCGCCGACGACTACGTACCGAAGCCGTTCGCGACCACCGAGCTGGTGTCACGCATCCACGCGGTCCTCAGACGGCGTGCGGGCTTCGCGTCACAGCGCTGGCAGGCAGGCGCCGTGACGGTCGATGTCGCGACGCGCGCGGTGACCGTCGACGCGCAGCCGGTCGACCTGTCGCCGCGCGAATTCGCGCTCGTGCTGGAACTGGTGCGGCAGGCGGGTCGGGTCGTGCCACGCCATCGGCTCGAGCGCGTGGTGTTTCCGCAGGTCGACGTCCCCGACAGCAACGCGCTCGACGTCCACATCCATCACGTACGCCGCAAGCTGGGCGCGGAGCGCATCCGCACCGTCCGCGGCGTGGGTTTCATGATCGCCGCGCAGTGATCGCGCGCCGGACGGTGCCCGGTTAAGAGCAAGTTCAGCGACCGCGGCGCAACCTTCCGGTCATCCGCTGCATCTCCTGCGGCGGAAGAGGTCTCCTGGGTACTTCGGCACAAGCCAGCCCCCGCGACATCTCCGCGACACGCCATGCATGGGGCGCGAAGCGGATCGCGGGGGTCTTTTTTTTCAGGCCCCGACGCCCCGCGCCGGCAACGTGATCCGCACCGCGAGACCGGTCCCGATCGGCGCCGGATCGAGGCGTACATCGCCGCCGTGCCGCCTGACCACCTGATCGACGATCGCGAGCCCCAGCCCGCTCCCGGGCTGTTCGTGCGCATCGCCGCGCCAGAAGCGATCGAACGCACGCGCCCGTCCTTCGGCATCGAGCCCGGGGCCGTCGTCGACCACGTCCACGCCGAGCCGATCCGGCGCCGGCCGCGTCACCGCGACGGTGACATGCCCCCCCGCCGGCGTGTAGCGGATCGCGTTGTCGATCACGTTGTCGACCATCGACTGCAGCGCATCGGGATCGGCGTCGATGTCCACGCCGCGCGCGTCATCCGCCACCTCGAGCG
>JALORJ010000256.1 GCA_025459035.1 Burkholderiales bacterium | reverse complement strand
AGGATCGGCGCCGTCAGTCGCGTTCGCCGCCGAGCGCGAGCAGCAGGTTCAGCAGGTTGGCGAAGATGTTGAACAGGCTCATGTACACGCCGGTGGCGGCCATGATGTAGTTGGTCTCGCCGCCCCGCACGATGCGGTTCACGTCGTGCAGCAGAAACAGCGAGAACACCCCGATCGCCATCGTCGACAGCACGAGCGACAGCACGGGCAGCTGCAGCCACATGTTCGCGAGCGACGCGACGACCAGCACGATCATGCCGACCACGAGAAAGCGGCCGAGCCCGGAGAAGTCGCGCTTCGAGGTCGTCGCGATCGTGCTCATCGCAGCCAGCACGATGCCGGTACCGGCGGCGGCATAGCCGATCAGCTGCCCGCCGTTGCGGATCGACAGCGCCACGTTCAGCAGCGGGCCGAGGAACCAGCCCAGCAGCAGCGTGAGCAGCAGCAGCAGGGCGACGCCGATGCCGCTGTTGCGGTGGGCGGCGATGGCGAACTGCAGGCCGATCGCGCCGCCGAGCATGCCGAGGGTCAGCAGGATCGGGTGCTGGACCATCCAGGCGGCGGTCTGGATGCCGACGAGTGCGCCGACCACGGTCGGCACCATCGTCAGGGCCAGCAGCCACCAGGTCTGGCGCAGCACCTTGCGGGCGGAATCGTCGACGCGCACGCCGCGGGCGGCGGCATCGCGCAGGGGCAGGGGAGCGGACATGGTTCGGAGCCTCCGGAACAAGAAGAAGACGGCACACGCCGGATGATGACTCGGACCGGCGCGCTGCGCAGGGGTTTCGGGATCGCCGGGCCGGTCGCTAGCATGGCCCCGACGGGAGGATGGCGGAGCGGTCGAACGCACCGGTCTTGAAAACCGGCAGGGGCTCGCGTCCCTCGTGGGTTCGAATCCCACTCCTCCCGCCATCCCGACGCTCGTTGTGCCGGATCGACCTCAGGCGTCGTCGGCGGTCGCGTCGGCCCAGCAGTTCGGGGTCTCGTACAGGCGCACGCGCTCCAGTCGCAGCGCACGCCCGAAGCGGCCGGCATAGGCCGGGGCCAGCAGCGCGAACGCGTGTGCGGCGAGGTGCTCCGCCGTCGGCGGCGCGTCGACCACTACCGTGCGGTGATCGGGCAGGGTCTCGAGAAACTGGACGAGCGCGGCATCGGCGCGATGCACGAGGAATGCGTGATCCCAGCGGTCGACGATCAACCGCTTCGCGATCGCCTTGACCTCGGAGAAGTCCATCAGCATGGCTTCGTCGGCCGCGCCGGCGGTGTCGACGGGGTCGCCGACGAGGGTCACCTCGAGGGCATACCGATGGCCGTGCAGGTGGCGGCACAGGCTGCCGTGCGCGGCGATGCGATGACCGGCGTCGAATTCGAGGCGCCGTGTGATGCGCATGGAGCTTCCGTCGTGACGTTGGACAGCCGCCGAGTGTAGAGGGCGCGGCCACGCACGGCGAAGACGCCGCCGCGGCCGTGGCCGCAGCGGCGGGACGACGACGTCAGGCGGCGCGCGCGGTCCGTGTGGTGCCGCTGCCACGGCGTGCCGGGGCCGGCTTGCGCGACGCGGCACCGCGCGTGCTGCCGACCTGCGTGCGCAGATGGCGGTACAGCGCGGGGCGCGACTCCTTCAGGTACTGGATCAGGTCGACGTCGGTCCGGTGCAGCCGGGCGATGTCGATCTGGTCGACGTGGACGATGCGAAGTAGCTGCTGCACCGGGCGCGGCATGCTGCGCCCGCTCTCGTAGCGCGAGCCGCCGCTCTGCGTGACGCCGATCGCGCCCCAGAACTCCTGCTGGTTCAGCCCCAGCCGATGGCGGATGTCACGCGGGTTCGACACCTTGTCTGCGGATCTCATGTGGGCCTCTCGTGAGGTTCGCCGGTCTCGCGGAAGGCGGCCGGGCGTGCACGGATTCAGGCAGTGCCTCGCGCGTCGAGTTCCATGCACGGTGCAACCGCATGACGAACGTGTGGACGCATGCAGGCGCGACGCGGGTCGCGCGACGTCGCGCGCTGGTCGCCGCGACGACGCGGCCCGCATAATCGGCGCGTCGTCGGGGTGTAGCGCAGTCCGGTAGCGCGCCTGGTTTGGGACCAGGATGTCGGAGGTTCGAATCCTCTCACCCCGACCCGAGCGAGACGTGTTGCACCCCGCGTGCAGGCCCGGCGCCCGTAGCTCAACCGGATAGAGCACCGGTCTTCTAAACCGGCGGTTACAGGTTCGATTCCTGTCGGGCGCGCCACCGTCGGTCGGTCCTGCGCCTTGCCTCGATGCCGACGCTTCGCCGATACTTGTGGCCTGTCACGTCCGAGGTCGTGCTCTCGAAACGTGTCGATGGTGGCGGTAGCTCAGTTGGTAGAGTCCCGGATTGTGATTCCGGCTGTCGTGGGTTCGAGTCCCATCCGCCACCCCATCCGCCCGTCGGGCCGGCGCCCACCGGCGCCCCGCGGTGCCCGCTTCGCGCGGCCCTGCTTCCGATGCGTCTGCCGACGTTCCGCGTGACCCACCTCGCATGATCCGTCTCGATGGCCTGACCCTGCACCGGGGCGCCCGCCCGCTGCTGGTCGATGTCTCGCTGTCGATCCACGCCGGCGAACGCGTCGGTCTGGTCGGCGCCAACGGCGCCGGCAAGTCCAGCCTCTTCGCACTGCTGATGGGCGAGCTGCTGCCCGAGGCCGGCCGCGCCGACGTGCCCGCCGCGTGGACCGTGGCCCACGTCGCGCAGCACGTGCCCGTGCTCGAACGGGCGGCGGTCGAGTTCGTCGTCGACGGCGACGCCGAACTGCGCGCGGTCGAGCAGGCGCTCGCGACCGTGGCGGCCGACGACGGCGAGCGTGCCGCGGAACTGCACGCGCGCTACGCCGAGATCGGCGGTCACGCCGCGGCGGCGCGGGCCGCCACGCTGATGCGCGGCCTGGGCTTCGCGGCGGCCGACGCGACGCGGCCGGTCGCCGACTTCTCCGGGGGCTGGCGCGTGCGGCTGCAGCTCGCGCGGGCGCTGATGTGTCGCAGCGATCTGCTGCTGCTGGACGAACCGACCAACCACCTCGACCTCGACGCGATCGTCTGGCTGGAGCGCTGGCTCGCGACCTATCCCGGAACGCTGATCGTCATCTCGCACGACCGCGAGTTCCTCGACCGCGCGGTGCGGGTGATCTGTCACCTCGAAGGCCGCACGCTGCGCCGCTACAGCGGCGGCTGGAGCGACTTCGAGCGCATCCGCGCCGAGCGCCTGGCGGGCGAACAGGCGCTGCGCGACCGGCTCGCGCGCGAGCGCGCCCACATGCAGTCGTTCGTCGACCGGTTTCGGGCCAAGGCCACGAAGTCGCGTCAGGCGCAGAGCCGCCTCAAGGCGCTCGCGCGGCTGCCGCTGCTGGCCGAGCTGCAGGTCAGCGCCCCGGTGCGCTTCGCGTTCGCCGACCCCGGCCGCGCGCCGGACCCGCTGATCGCGCTCGACGACGCGCGTGCGGCGTACGGTGATGTCACCGTCCTCGACCATGTGCGCGTCGAGCTGCGCGGCGGTGCACGGGTCGGTGTGCTGGGCCGCAACGGCGCCGGCAAGTCGACGCTCGTGAAGCTGCTGACGGGCGATCTGCCGCCGGCGTCGGGACGGCGTCTGACCGGGCGCGAGGTGCGCATCGGCTACTTCGCGCAGCACCAGATCGAACACCTGCGCGCCGATGCGAGCCCGCTCGAGCACCTGCAGCGGCTCGATCCGCAGGCGCGCGAGCAGACCCTGCGCGACGTGCTCGGTCGTTTCGCCTTCCACGGCGACATGGCGACCGCGCCGGTCGCGCCGCTGTCCGGCGGCGAGAAGGCGCGCCTGGCGCTGGCCCTGATCGTCCACGCCCGGCCGCACGTGCTGCTGCTCGACGAACCGACGAACCACCTCGACACCGACGCCCGCGACGCGCTCACGCTGGCGCTGCAGGATTTCGAGGGCGCGGTGCTGCTGGTGTCGCACGACCGGGCGCTGCTGCGCGCCTGCGCCGACGTGCTCTGGCTGGTCGAGGGCGGCACGGTGGGCGAGTTCGACGGCGATCTCGAGGACTACCGCCAGCGGCTCGAACGCGGCGATCCCCAACCGATGCGCGATCGCGGCGGCGTCGATGCGGCGCCCACGCCCGCGCCGGACCCGCGGACGCGCCGCCGCGAGGAGGCCGAGGCGCGCCAGCGGCTGCAGGCGAAGCGCCGGCCGCTCGAGCAGCGCCTGGCCAAGATCGAGGCGCAGCTCGAGACGTCACGGGCGCGGCGCGCGGCGCTTGAAAGCGCGCTCGCCGCGCCCGACATCTACGACG
>JALORJ010000255.1 GCA_025459035.1 Burkholderiales bacterium | reverse complement strand
GCCGGGCTGGCGGCAAGCTGCGCATCGAGCGCCGCGACGTCGGCGTGCGGATACACGTGGATCGCCGCGCGCGACAGCCGCGCGCCGTCGATCAGGCAGGCGTGGTTCAGCTGGTCGGAGAAGACGGCGTCGCCGGGGCCGACCAGCGCCGGCACGGTGCCGATGTTCGCGAGGTAGCCCGAGCCGAAGTGCAGTGCGCGCGGCCGCCGCACGTGCTGCGCGAGTTCGGACTCGAGCGCGGCATGCAGAGCGTGATGGCCGCTGATCAGCGCCGAGGCGCCGGCGCCGACGCCGTGATGCGTGGCCGCGTCGATCGCGGCGCGCACCAGCGCCGGATGCGCCGCCAGCCCGAGGTAGTCGTTCGACGCGAACGACAGCATCGGCCGGCCGTCGACGTGCAGGAGCGGCTGCTGCGGCCCCTGCACGACGCGGCGCGTACGCAGCAGCCCGTCGCGTACGAGCTGCGCGAGCAGCGTCTCGAAGAGGTCGTCGACCGCTTCTTGCCCGCCCGACGCGACCGCGTGCGTCGCGCGGTCGGTGGCGTTCGGCATCGCGGACCGGGGGTTCGCCGAACGCCTCAGAGCGGTCGCATCCCCAGCTTCGCGATCAGCGTGCGGTCGCGCTCGGCGTCGGGATTGCCGGTGGTGAGCAGCTTGTCGCCGTAGAAGATCGAGTTCGCGCCGGCCAGGAAGCACATCGCCTGGGCTTCCAGCGTCATCTGCTGGCGGCCGGCGGACAGCCGCACGAAGGTCTTCGGCATGGTGATGCGCGCCACCGCGATCATCCGCACGAAGTCGAACACGTCGACCGGCGCCTCGCCGTGCAGCGGCGTGCCCTCGACCTGCACCAGCGCATTGATCGGCACCGACTCCGGGTAAGGATCGAGGTTGGCGAGCTGCGCGATCAGCCCGGCACGGTCGGTCGACGACTCGCCCATGCCGACGATGCCGCCGCAGCACACGTTCAGCCCCGCGCCGCGGACCTTCTCGAGCGTCTCGAGCCGCTGCTCGTACAGGCGCGTCGAGATGATGTCGCCGTAGAACTCGGGCGACGTGTCGAGGTTGTGGTTGTAGTAGTCGAGGCCGGCGTCGCGCAGCTGCTCGGCCTGCCCGTCCTTCAGCAGGCCGAGCGTCGCGCACGACTCCAGCCCGAGCGCCTTCACCGCCTTGACCATCTCGAGCACCGGTTCGAGGTCGCGCTGCTTCGGCCCGCGCCACGCGGCACCCATGCAGAAGCGCGTCGCCCCGGCGGCCTTCGCGGCCTGCGCGGCCTCGATCACCTGCGCCAGCGTGAGCATCGGCTCGTCGGCGACCGCGGTCTCGTGGCGCGCGGACTGCGGGCAGTAGCCGCAGTCCTCGGGGCAGCCGCCGGTCTTGATCGACAGCAGCGTCGACAGCTGCACGCGCGTCGGATCGTGATGCTCGCGGTGCACGCTCTGGGCGCGATGCAGCAGCTCGGGAAACGGCAGATCGAACAGCGCCTGCACGGCGGCCACCGACCAGCGTGCCGCGGTGCGATGGCGCCGCCCGAGGCGGTGGATCTCGACCGGGCGACCGGCAGCCGGCGGCGTCGAAACGGGGGGCGCGGGGGGATCGAGCGGGGCCATGGCGTCTCCGGAGGCGCGAGCGGCTGTCAAGGAGACGCGAAGCTAGCACTTGACAGGCGTGCGCGGCGCCCGGAGCGGCGCATCAGCGGCCCGTCGCCAGTTCCACGCAACGCGCCGTGACCGCGCCCGCGACATCGGGCAGTGCGCGCGCCGCGGCCATCGCCGCGAACGCCTGGGCGCGCTCGCGAAACGCGGGCTCGCGCACGAGCCGCATCACCCGCTTCACGGTCTGCGTGCGGGCGTCGGTCTCGGTCACGAGCAAGCCGGTGCCGAGCTGCTCGACGCGCCGCGCGAACAGCATCTGCTCGGCGTGCATCGGCAGTTGCACGGACGCGATGCCGGCCGCGAGCAACGTGCAGACGGTGCCCGAACCGGCGTTGCACAGCGCGACATCGGCGCCCTGCACGACCTGCGTCATGTCGAGCGGGCGCGGCGACAGGTGCAGGTTGGGCGCCTTCGCGAGCGCCTGCGCGACGCGCGGATCGAGCGACGGCACGTACGCCGCGATGCGCAGCGGCTGCGTGACCAGATCGCGCAGGACCGCTTCGACGGGACCGTAGTCGCCCTTCAGATAGACGAACAGCCGCGGTGTGTCGCCGTCGGGCCATGCCGGCGCGACGCCTTGCGACGGCATCGCCAGCGGCCCCCAGTAGCGCTCGTTCGGGCGCGGCACGCGGTCGCGGTAGTGGTCGACCTCGGGCCAGGTCAGCAGGAAGTGCTCGTCGACGGCCGTGAGGTCGTGCAGGTGCACGAGCGGTGTCGCGCCGACCTCGAGCGCGACGGCGTTGGCCACGGCGAGCGCGCGCGCTTCGGCGTCGGCGATGCGCTTCGGCTCGACGCGCTCCCACTCGCGAAACGGCGGGATCGGCACCTTGGCCGGTGGCAGGAAGAAGCCGGTGCCGATCGCCGCGGTGCGCATCGGCAGACCGCGAGCGGCGAGCAGCGCGTTGGGCGCGTGATCGACCAGCAGCAGATCGGGCTGTACGGCCTCGAAGAGCGAGCGCCAGCCGCGCGTGAGGCCGATCAGCCGCGCCGGCTCGAGGAAGCCCGCGCGAAACAGCAGCTCGGCGTACGTCACGCTCTCGGGCAATCCGCGCACGCCGGCCAGGAACACCGGCGCCTGCCAGAAGCGTGCGCGCGGATGCGTCATCAGGTCGCCGAACGCGGCTGGCGCCGTGGACAGGTCGCGCAGCGCCACGTGCACGTGATGACCGGCCTCGAGCAGCGGTCGGGCGAGCAGGGCGAGCGGCAGGCTGTGGCCCAGGCCGCCGCCGAGTTCCCATGCGAACAGGAAGCGGCTCATCGGCGCGCGCCGTGGTCGGGGGCTGCGATCGGTCCGGTCGGTGTCCGGGTCATGACAAAGTCCTTGCCGTCATCGGCGCTCACTCATAGACTCGCGAAATGTGAGGTTCCCGGGTCGGGAGCGTCACCGAAATCCAGGCTCGCGTTCAAGAGCCGCGCCCGAGTATCCAAGCCAGGAGTCCTCGCCCATGAAGTTTCGTCCCAACCTGATCACCTTCGCCGTCGCGGTCGCCGTCTCGTCGCAGGCCCATGCCGCGCTGCAGATCGACACGAGCCTCGCGGGCGCGATCAAGACCACCGGCCCCGCCATCGTCGACGTCGGCATGTCCGACCCCGGCACCATCCCGCCGGGCCAGAGCTACATCTCCGCGTACGAGTACACCGGCGGTTATCCGGCCACCGGCTTCTTCGGTGAACGCGCCAGCGGTAACACCATCGTTCGCGCCGTCACCAGCAACGCGAGCTACGGCACGGTCACGAGCCAGCTCGAGTACCGCGCGACGGTCACCAACAACGGCAGCACGGCCATGCCGCTGTCGTTCCTGTGGCACATCGGGCGCGGGCGCGTGTCGGTCAGCGGCACCAGCGAGCAGTGGATCTGGACGGGTGTCGACCCGGAGACTGGCGACGACATCTACGACGTGATCCAGCCCGACTTCGAGGGCTCGGCGCGGCTGCAGTCGACGATCTCGTGGGGCGGCAGCAGCGTCTGGTCGATCGACCTGCTGACGACCAACAGCGACGAGACCGGCGTGTCGAAGTCGATCACGAAGTCGGCGTCGGCGGCCGGCTTCAACACGTACGACGAGTGGTCCGGCGGGATCGGGTACGACGAGTACTCGGGCAACTTGGGCCTCGGCATGCTGGGCGTCGGCGAGTCGAAGGAACTGGTCTACACGATCACCGGCACGGTCTGGTACACGGACAACACCGGCTGCAACGAGTGCTTCTACGGCTACGGTGGCGCCGTCGTCGGCAACACCGATCCGTTCCAGTTCGAGTACGACGAAGTCGGCCGCTTCGGCCCCGGCGGCGTGATCGCCACGCCGGAGCCGTCGACCTGGGCCGCGATGGCCGTCGGCCTGATGGGCATGGGCGCAATGGCGCGACGCCGCCGCAAGGTCGCGCTCGGCCTCTGCTGATCGCGCCGGGCTTCACGCAGTGCATCGAGGGCTCCTGCGGGAGCCCTCGGCGTCTGCGGCGCCGCGATCACCGCGATGCGGTGCGGCCGGCGCGTCTGGCCATACTCGGCCGATGACCGCCCCGGCCGCGCCTCACCCCCCCGCGAGCGTCGCCGTGATCGGCGGCGGCCCGGCCGGGCTGATGGCGGCCGACGTGCTGGCGCAGGCCGGCGTCGCCGTCGACCTGTACGACGCGATGCCGTCGGTCGGTCGCAAGTTCCTGCT
>JALORJ010000254.1 GCA_025459035.1 Burkholderiales bacterium | reverse complement strand
GCCGACGCCGGCTCGGCGATCGACGTGCGCGGTGGACCGGTCGTCGCGGCCGGCGCGCGCAGTGTCGACGGCAGCGTGCTCGTGCGCGCCCCGCGCACCGCGAGTTCGCTCGCGGTCGCCGGCCTGCCGGGAACGATCGACGGCGCCCCGCGTGTGATTCTCGAAGGCGTGCGGACCTACAGCGACACGTCGTTGAACGCGGCGGACGTCACCGTGTGGAACAACGACGCGACCGCGTGGATGACCGCCGCTGGCGCCGCCACGGCGGACCGGCTCGCCGCGGGCGACGCCACCCGTGCGGCCCTGCTGTCGGTGCGCCCGGGCGTCGAGGTCGTGTCGGCATCGAACCTCGTCGTCGCGTCCGATCTGAACTTCGCCGCGATCCGGCCCGGCGGCGCCGCGGGCGTGCTGACGCTGCGCGCGGCGGGCAACGTGACCGTCAACGGTCACATCAACGACGGCTTCGCCGCGGTGCCGAACACGACGACCGACAACGCCCCGTGGGTGCCTGCCGCAGGCAACAGCTGGTCGTATCGCATCGTCGCCGGCAGCGATGCGGCCGCCGCCGACCCGATGGCCGTGGTCGCGTCGGAGACGTCCGGGGACGTCGTGGTCGGCGGTACCGCCACCAATGCAGGGCGCCAGATCCGGACCGGCAACGGCTTCATCGAAGTCGCCGCCGGCCGTGACGTCGTCGTGAGCAACCCGCGCAGCGCGATCTACACCGCCGGCGTGCCCGACGCCCCGGTGCCGTCGTACGAAGGGGTCAACAGCCGTCCCGCACGGACGTGGACGTCCGGGGGCGGGGATGTCCGCATCAGTGCGCAGCGCGATGCACGCGGCGCCACGGTGGCGCAGGCGGGCCCGGAGTGGCTCTACCGTGACGTGCGGCGTGTCGCGGCAAGCGGTGCAGCGGCGATCGCCGCCAATCCGCAGCAGGCGTGGTGGGTGCGGTTCGATCGCTTCCAGCAGGCCGTCGGCGCACTGGGTGGCGGTGACGTGTCGATCGTCGCCGGCCGCGACGTGACCGACTTCTCGGCGGCGGTGCCGACCAACGGTCGGCTCGTCACGCCGGTCGACCAGGCGCCGTCGGCGGCCGACCTGCGCGTGCAGGGCGGCGGGGACCTCCAGGTCGTCGCCGGGCGCGATGTCCTCGGCGGGACCTACACGGTCATGCGCGGGGACGGTGCGATCGTGGCGGCGCGCGACATCGCGCCCGGCAACGTCGAGGTGCCGGGATCGTTCGACGGCTCACGGCTCGGGACGGTGCTGTCGATCGCCGACGCCCAGGTCCGCCTCGATGCCGGACGCAACGCGACGCTGGCGGGTGCCTGGAACCCGACGATGCTCGGTCAGACGCTGGGCAGCGCCAACAACACCGCGGCGAATCGCCAGTCCTACTTCTTCACGTACAGCGATCGCGCCGCCGTCGACGTCCGTGCCCTGAGCGGCAATGCGGCGGTCGCGGTCGACTCGGGATCGCTCACCAGCGTCTTCTCGCAGGGCTTCGAGTTCCGCCCCGGCTATCACGTGCTGCCCGGCACGCTGCGGGTCGTCGCGTTCGACGGCACGGTGGACGTGCCGTACCCGTCCGACCCGACGGCGTTGCAGCTCTACCCGTCCACCCGCGGGCAACTGGAACTGCTCGCCGGCAGTTCGGTGTCGATCGCGCGCCCGCTGATGATGCTGAACATGGGCCCGTCGACATTGCCGGGCGTCGTGGCGCTCGATCTGTCGGGCGCGACGCCGGCACTGCGCTGGGCCGCGCCGGCCGGCAATGCGGAGACCGCGGCGCAACTGCTCGGCATCGACACCGGTACGCGCGCCCACGACCCCGCGGTCCTGCACCGCGACGACCTCGAGCCGGTTCGCATCGTCGCGCGCGACGGCGATGTCGTCGCCGTGATCCAGGAAGGTGGCAGCGTCCAGCAGTCGGCCTCGCTGGCGAAGGCCGCGCGCATCGTCGCCGGGCGTGACGTGCGCGACTTCATGTGGACCGGTCAGCACAGCCGCGCGTCCGATGTGTCGGTGGTGCGCGCCGGACGCGACGTCGTGTTCTCGACGCTGCGCAACTCCGACGGCAGCCAGGCGCCGAACTCGGGCGAGTTCGTCATCGGCGGGGAAGGCGCGCTGCTGGTCGAAGCCGGCCGCGACGTCGACCTCGGCAACTCGAACGGCATCCGCAGCGTCGGCAACGCGAACAACCCGTTCCTCGAAGAACGCGGGGCCGCGATCCGCGTGTCGGTCGGGGAGGACGAAATCGACCACGCGCCGTTCCTCGAGCGCTATCTCGCGGGCGGTGACGACATCGCGCGCAGCTACCTCGATCGGTTGCGGATCGTCGACGGCCGCGCACTGCTGCGTGCGCAGGCCGACGTCGACGGACCCGGCGACACCGGTGTCCGTGGCGACGCGGCGCTCGCGCTGCTGCGCGCGCTGCCGCGCGATGCACAGACCGAAGTGGTCAACGCGATCCTGTTCTCGGAGTTGCGCGAAGGCGCCGTCGCGTTCGGGACCACGGGGACGTACCGCCGCGGATACGAGGCGGCGCTGTGGCTGTACCCGGTCGCGTTCGATCTGGCCGGGGACCCGGTCGGTGCAGCGGCGCAGGCGGAAGTGCTCGGCGCGCTGCCACCGACCCTGAACGCCGCGAGCGCCATCGGCCTCGGCCGCGGGTTCCAGCAGACCGCGCGCGACGCGTACGGCGGCGACCTGAACCTGTTCTTCAGCCAGATCAAGACCGAGCAGGGCGGCGACATCGACCTGCGGGTGCCCGGCGGCGTGATCAACGCGGGCCTCGCGAATCCGGGAGCGGTGGCGAAGACCGCGGCCGACCTGGGCGTCGTGACGATCCGCGGCGGCAGCATCCGGTCGATGTCGAGCGGCGACTTCCTCGTCAACCAGTCGCGGGTGTTCACGCTTGGCGGTGGCGACATCGCGCTGTGGTCGTCGTTCGGCAATGTCGACGCCGGTCGCGGGGCCAAGACGGCGGCCGCGACGCCGCCGCC
Source organism: Burkholderiales bacterium (assembly GCA_025459035.1). GTDB lineage: Bacteria > Pseudomonadota > Gammaproteobacteria > Burkholderiales. Next base: position 1,318 of record JALORJ010000254.1, on the reverse strand, counting down.
GCAGATCGTGTTCCGCGTCGATCGCCTGGTCCTCGACACCAGCCGCTCGGTGTCCGGCTCCGGCATCGGCGTGCTGCTGTCGCGCGACGACGTGATCCCGGGCGACACGCTGCTCGCCGCGCCGTTCGGGATCGTCGACGCCGGCGACGCCGGCATCCGCGCGGCGGGCAACCTGACCATCGCGGCGGCGCTGGTGCAGAACGCGCTGAACATCCAGGTCGGCGGCATCGCGTCGGGCGTGCCGGTGGCGGCCCCGCCTCCGCCGCCGCCCCCGCCGCCACCGGGGGATGTCGCCAAGGCCGTCGCGGCCGCGGCCGATGCGGCGACCGCCGGTGCGGCGGCGACCACGGCCGCATCGAAGCCGTCGTTCATCACGGTGCGCGTGCTCGGTCTCGGCGACGGCTGATGCCGTGCCACCCGCTGCGCGCGCAGGACACGCGCGGCGGGTGCGCGCGCCGCATGGTCGAAACGGACTGGTCGACCGTCACGCTTCATTCATGTGGCTGCAACACCCGGCCACGACACTGCCGCGTCCCCCCGAAGCTCCGATGACGATGAAGCGACTGCTGTCCCTGCTGATGCTGTGCGTGATGCTCGCGCCGGCCGTGTCGCACGCATGGTGGAACAAGGACTGGACGGCGCGCCGCAAGATCACGCTCGACACGTCGGCGTCGGGGGTCGCGACGCAGGGCGCGGTGAGCAACGTGCCGGTGCTGATCCGGCTGTCGACCGCGAACTTCCCGTTCGCCGAGGCCAACCTCGACGGCAACGACATCCGCTTCGTCGCGGCCGACGACAAGACGCCGCTCAAGTACCACGTCGAGAAGTGGGACGGCACCAACGAGATCGCGCTGATCTGGGTGCTGGTGCCGAAGCTCGATGCGGCGTCGAAGGACGGCTTCGTCTGGGTCTACCACAGCGCCGAGAACGCACCGTCGGCGTCCGACCCGAAGAGCGGCTGGGATGCCGCCACCACGCTGGCGCTGCACTTTGCCGAGACCGGCGGCGCGTTTGCCGACAGCTCGCAGTACGCGCATCCGGTCGCCGGCACGGGCGTCACCGCCGGGGCGTCGGGTCTGATCGGCGGCAGCGCCGTGTTCGACGGCAGCGGCAAGCTGTCGATCCCGCCGACGCCGGTGCTGCGTGGCACGAGCACTGGCTTCACCGCGAGCGCGTGGATCAAGCCGGCCGACGCGACGCATGCGGGCGTCGTCGTCGCCACGGGGGACGGCGCCGGCGGCGCGCAGCTGCTGTACGACAACGGCAAGGTCTACGCGAAGGTGGCCGGGGCCGAGACGCCGAAGGTCGACGTGCCCGC